>NZ_JAUBPP010000013.1:86832-195250 GCF_036700765.1 Microcoleus sp. S1D4 | reverse complement strand
AATGGTTATTAAATGGGATCGAAAAATCAAAAATAAAGGCAATGCTATTTTATCCGGTTTAGCTGCGTAGCAGCTTACCCGGATTTGGTATTTGTGATTAAAAATCTTCTGTTAAAGTCCGCCTTCGCGGACTTTGTTTGTTTCGTAGCGATTTGCATCGCCCAATTACCCTATCGAGGCAAATTATCGGGTAATTTCGCCGCAGGCTGGTCTAAATAATTGTAGACAATCCGCGAAATTCGACGCACAAAATCTCTGACAATTGGGTCATTGTAAGGACGTTTCACAAAAATTGCTGCTAAATAACGCTTGCCATTCGGCATATCAATAATCCCCGCATCGCCCACCACAAAACCGATATCTCCAGTTTTGTCAGCAATTACTGCTCCCGCCCCCAAACCCGAAGGCAACAGCGTTCTAGTTGTAGTACGCCGCAATAATTCTAAAGCCTGTTCTCTACTCGATTCCGAAACTAATTTCTCGCGAGACAGCATTGCTAGCAACTTTACCATATCCACAGAACTTGTGGTATTTGTTCCTTGGAAATCGCCTAACCAGTTGCGAATTCTCGTATCAGTTAATCCCCAACTGCGAAAACGTTCGTTGAGTTTAGCGATTCCTCCCAAACGTTCGATAATCATGTTGGTGGCTGTATTATCGCTGATCGTAATCATTTTATCTACGGTTTCTCTGATGCTAAACCGAGTGTTATTTGGTTCGTCCTGCATGGTTCCAGAACCGCTGGCCACTAAGTCCGACTTCATAATTAATGTTTCGTCCAGGCTAACTTTGCCCGCGTCTACATCTTGATAAAATGCAATTAGAATTGGCAATTTAATTGTACTCGCCGCCGGAAATACTCGATCGCCTTTGATATCCAAATATTCTCCTGTATCTAAATCCAGAAAAAACATTCCGGCACTCAGGGATCTGTATTGGGCGATCGCACTTTCAATCTGAGGCTTAATTGCGCTCATTTCCAAACCCGTTCGCATCTCCAAATCAGCGGCATAGTTTCTCTCAATTCCTGAAGCAACAGTAGGCGAAACTTGACGTGGTTTTTGTTCTACCTGGGTAATAGCTGTTGGTGGAAAAGACTCGTTGCCGGAGATTTGCTCTGGATTCGGCAACTGAAACGACCAGCGGGTTGCAGATTCTCTAATAACTCGGACTTTTTGCGGATCTAACTGATAACCGGGAGTTAATTGTATCACTAATCTGGTAGTTTCGCTATCAAATTGCCCGATTCTAATTTGTTGAATAGCTGAGTTGTAGCTTTGAGGACTTTCGGGATATTCCAAGACAATTCCCGGTAAATCAATTACTAAACGGGTGGGATTGGCAATAAGTTGAACTTGGGGTTGAACGCCTGAATCCGTAGTTAAGTTTAGTTGATTTTGGCTGGCATCGAAGTGCCATGATGTTAGTGTATCAGCTTTGACAGGCAGGGCGATCGACAAAACACTAATTAAAGAAGGCAACAGCCATCGCAGTTTTGGAGTCATATTTAAAGAGAAAGAGTTGAACGGCTGCAACGAAACAACGGCCAGAACAGCGTTCTCAACCGCTTTCGACGCAAACCACCTAGCATCATACAGTCAACTCTTGCCCGCAACCGTAAAGTTTATTATTTTGTTTTAGAATATTCCGTTGCCCGAACTGAAGAGACATTTTGACAAAAATCGAAAACAATCGAGAAATTATCTGCGTTAAGAAAGCCTCGATCTGCGTCGATCTGCGGTTTCGGCAATTACCAAATCTAAAATCGATTGGTTTCTAGCATCTTCGATCGAGTCGATCGCAGCTTTGAGAAAAACTTTGCCTTTAGCAACCTTGCGGCGATCGCTCAAATGATCGTAAGCTTCCCAATTACCGCTAACTTCGCGATCGTGCCACAGAAACCAGCCGCGATAGATTTCCCCGCTATCTATATCATCGCACAGAACCAGCCAATCATCCCCGGTGAGAGTGCTGTCATCTAACGCTATCAATTCAATCCACGCTAAGGCCGTGCAGGCATCGATCGCCTCAGCATCAACCAAGTTAGATGGTGTAGCGGTAGGTTTTGGCGAACAAAGTGTAGACTTCATAATTTCTCCTTAATCAAATTAATGAATGTTTTTATTTGTGGAACAGAGGGGGGACAGCAAGTGGAAAAACGTTGTTTTGATGAACTTCTGGTTGGTCGAATTTACCAGCGGCGGATACTTCTGTTAAATTATTAAGTGTATTAATTGTGAAAATTGCAGCGGTTCCTAAAGCTGCCATTGCCAGTCTGTGTAAGATTTTAGTCATTTTGATGCTCCTTTTTAGCTGGTATCGATTTTGCCAGTGTAGGGTGTGTCACCGAAGATATTTGACGCGAATCAGACAGTTTGTTTCTGCGGCACCCTTGGGTTTTGATGTATCTACTCTAAAAAATGCAGTGATTCCGGGCGGGGGAGATTGGGGAGTTAAGAAAAGTTTCTGGTTTTCAAATACATTCAAAGGTTGAAGCCGTTATCAGGATGGAGTTTGAAGAATCGATCGCCCAAAAAACCTCCCGCACTAAAATTCCTTAAATTCCGGCTAGCTGACTATCTGGCTCAAAATCGGCTAAAATAGGAACTTAAGACGTTAAACTTTTTAAATTTGTTCCCTTTTCAGTGCAAGCGAAGTGCTCAAGTCAAAACGATCTCGCGGCCGCATTCTCACAGCGTCGGGCTTAAAAAAGCTTAACGAGACGCTCCAAGAATGGTCTGACCGATATAACATTAGAGGTACTCTGACAGAAATCGAGGCTGAATCTGGCGTCGGTATCGATACAGTCAGCAAAATTAAGCAGGGTAGAGAAGGTGCGGATTTAAGTAAAATTCGTCAGTTGTTCGCCGCTTTCGATCTGACTCTGGCGAATGACGACCACCGATCGGCTAAACTAGACGATGCCGAAGGTGTCGGGGAGTCGGACAATTTAGCTGCGGCGGGGGAAACCGCCAGCAGTGTTAAAGTATTTGTCAGCTATCGCAGCGCCGAACCCGATCGCGAGTTGGGAAAACAGTTGGAAACTGCCCTAAGTGCGATCGGTCATACAGTTTTCACAGCCGAAAATAACATTAGATTGGGAGATAATTGGTTCGATCGCATTAACTTCTTCCTCAAAGAATGCGATTACTTGGTGTTGCTACTGCCACCAACAGTCAGCCAAAGCGAAATACTAACATATCAAGTTCAGCAAGCAAAAGAACTGCAAGATGCCCGCCCTGACAAAAAACCGATAATTCTCCCCATCCGCGTCGGTTTCCCGCTAAACGCGCCTTTAAACCACGACTTGCGGGGCTATCTGTACCGCATCAAACAAAGGGAATGGAAAACCACCGCTGACACACCAATTATTATCGAAGAAGTGCTAAATTTGCTAGCAGAAACTCCCGCACCAGTCCCAGAAGAACCGGAAGATTTAACGCAAAACCAAGTATTAGAAATTAGCAGCGACGAAATACCTCAACCAGTCGCCGAACCGGAATTACCGGGAGGACAAGTAGATGTCGCCTCTCAATTTTATGTAGAACGCCAGCCCATCGAAGAACGCTGCTATCAAACTATTGTACAGCCCAGCGCGTTAATTAGAATCAAAGCACCCAGACAAATGGGAAAAACTTCCTTGATGGCAAAAATTTTGCATCACGGAAGCCTTCAAGGTTATTGCACTGTCCCGCTAACTTTTCAGTTAGTAGATAAAGCCGTATTCGCCGATTTAGATCAATTCTTAAAATGGTTTTGCGCCTACGTCGGGCGCGAGTTGCACTTAGCAAATCAATTAGACGATTATTGGGACGAGATTTTTGGCAGCAAAGTCAACTGCAAAGATTACTTTGAAAAATATATTTTGCCCCAAATCGACAGTCCTTTAATTTTAGGATTAGACGAGATCGATCGCGTTTTCCAATATCCAGATATTGCCGAAGACTTTTTAGGACTGTTGCGGGCGTGGCACGAAGAATCAAAACGGCGCGACATCTGGAAAAAACTGCGATTAATTGTAGTTCATTCCACCGAAGTTTACATCCCGATGAACATCAATCAATCGCCTTTCAACGTGGGACTGCCCGTAGATTTACCGGAATTCAACCACCTGCAAATCCAAGATTTAGCCGCCCGTCACAATTTAAATTGGTCGGATGCAGAAATTGAGCAACTGACAGCAATAATCGGCGGTCATCCGTATTTAGTGCGAGTTGCATTATATCACATTTCGCAATCGGATTTGACCCTTGATGAATTACAAGAAACTGCTACCAGCGATGCGGGAATTTATAGCGACCATTTGCGCCGCCAATTGTGGAATTTGGAAGAATATCCAGAGTTAGCGGAGGGAATGAGAGAGATTGCAGCGGCGGACATTCCTGTTCAATTAAAGTCGATGCAGGCGTTTAAATTGGATAGTTTGGGGTTGGTGAAGTTGCAGGGTAACGAGTGCGTGCCGAGGAATGAACTGTACCGCCAATATTTTCGATCGCACTTAAGCGCGATCGGGTAATATTAAATCTGGGTTAAAAATATCCGATCGAAATCGGCGGTTGAAACCGCTCCTTGTCAAACAAAGTCCGCCTGCGCGGACTAAAGAATAATCAGGTGAACACTGCCCGTGAACGATATTTTTTTGATAACTTCCGATAATTGGCTAGATTGGATAACCGTGTTTGGTTATCTAGCTTTTACAGCTTTCATTGCATGGCGCGTCATCACCACAAAGTAGATGTATTATGAAATTATCTTCTTCTTCTTCTTTCTTACTTCGCGTCCTTAGCGCCTTCGCGGTTCGTTTAACTTTCGCAAAATCGGAATTTGTGCCAACTGTTCCGGCCGTATACTATCCCAGTTTAACCCTGTCGGACGCGGATAACTTGTATTAGTTTCAATTACCTCCTGGGCAGTAACAATCCAATTCAGCGGCCAATCGTGAGGCTGCATTGGCAAGCGCGAATCTGCCACAATTTGCAAAGGATGCACTGTTGTTACAATTGGGGTATCGATTTGTACTAATCCGAATTCTGTCAACATCGCCAATTCTAAATCGGCAAATCCTGCACCTTTTCCGGTTCTTCCACCGCTGCGCCCCGCCGCTACACAGCCGACTATTACTAAATCAATTGGTTCCATTTCTGTAAAACTTACCAATTTGCCGCAAGCGAGTGCTTTGCGGGCGATCCTCTTCGAGGGCTTCGCTAACGCACTTTCGGCAATAGATACATTTTGTCGCTGCAAATCCGCAGCAGTCAACTCAACAAAACAGCGATCGTCTGTCAAGCGCGGTACTGCCATATACAGCAATTTTCCGTCTTGCAAAGCGCGCATTCGCACCGGAATTTGTGCCGCATCTGGATTGCACTTAATTGTTTTTGCTTGTTGCCAAATTGGTAAATTTGCCAATTTTTCTGCCGCCATGTCGGCACCAACAAAGTTGGGAATATGACCAAAGCAATCGCCAATAGATGCAGATTGCTGCTTTAGAAAAGACCAAATTTCTGTTCTTAATTGGTCTTTGTCCTGGTGATATCCAATCCAATCAGTTTTCATGCTGTATTGTGGTACAATATATTATACAAAATTAAACTTTAATACCGCCTCATTTCTTCAGTCCGCGCAGGCGGACTTCGTTTGACTAGGAGCGGTTTCAACCGCCGAATAATCGAAGCCGTAATTTTGTTATCTTATGGATTTTACCACAAAGCCCAGTTACTATCAAGTCGGCGGCAGTCTCGGCACTAATGCTCCCAATTACGTCAAGCGCCAAGCAGATGACGACTTCTACAACGGATTGAAAGCGGGGGAATTTTGCTATGTTTTGAATTCGCGACAAATGGGAAAATCTAGCTTGCAAGTGCGGACAATTCAGCGGCTGAGAGATGAAGGAATTGCTTGTGCTGCGATCGACATTTCGGAAATTGGCAACCGCAGCGTGACTCCCGAACAGTGGTATGCTGGGTTACTCCGCATTCTGGAAAATAACTTTAATCTGTCGGATGTTGTCAACGTGCGGACTTGGTGGCGCGATCGCAATTTTTTAAGTCCGGTTCAAAGATTGAGCGAATTCATCGAAACTGTACTGCTAGCCAACATTTCCAGCAATATTGTCATTTTTATTGACGAAATCGACAGCATTCTCGCCTTGGATTTTCCCGCCGATGATTTTTTGGCGTTAATTCGATCGTGCTACAACAAGCGCGCCAACAATCCAGAATTCGATCGCCTGACGTGGGCACTTTTAGGAGTAGCATCGCCAGCGGATTTGTGCCGCGACAAGAATCTCAGCAGCAGCACCCCTTTTAATATCGGTAGGGCGATCGAACTAACGGGTTTTGACGAAACAGAAGCGCAACCGCTAGCAGCGGGGTTGGCCGAGCTTACAGACCAATCTGGGGAAGTTTTGAAAGAAGTATTGTATTGGACTGGCGGGCAACCTTTCCTCACTCAAAAGCTGTGCAAACTTCTGTTTGAAAATGCCGAATTAATCCCGGATTTACCCCAGGGCAGGCACGGGGGCACCGCCCCTACATTCGGGGATCGAGAGGGAGTCAATAATCCTCAACAGTGGGTTGAGGAAGTGGTGCGCTTGAAAATCGTGGATAATTGGGAATCTCAGGATGTACCCGAACATTTGTCCACAATTCGTGATCGGCTTTTCAAAGAAAACCAACGCATTATCAGAAGACTCGGATTGTACCAACAAATTTTGCAGCAAGTTGACATTGTTCCCGATCGCAGTGCCGAACAAATGGAATTGCGCTTAACCGGATTAATCGTCAAGCGTCGGGAAAAATTAACAATTTCCAATCCAATTTATCAAGCTGTATTTAACAAAAACTTAATCGCCCAAAAGTTAGAAAAACTATCGCCTTATTCCGAAGCTATCAAAGTCTGGCTGAATTCAAACTGCGAGGATAATTCCCAACTGTTGCGCGGTGATAATTTACAGTCAGCATTAGTTTGGGCCGCCGACAAAAGCTTGAGAAACGAAGATTTTAAGTTTTTGACAGCCAGCCAAAAAATGATTTTCAGCGACCAAAATCAACTGCTGCAAGCAGCTACACTAGAAACCAAAAAAGCAGCGCGCGATGCCGAAACAGCTTTGATAGAAGCTGATGCAGCCAAGCACAAAGCGCAACAGTGGATCGGCATCGGTTCAGCGGTACTCGCAGCCTCGTTAATTGGGGCGATCGGCTTTTCAACTCTCGCTTACCAGCGTTTTAAACTCGCACAAGCAAGTATTGAAATCGAACAAAATGGCAGCGATGCTTTGCTATTAGCGGTATCTCAAAAGACAGATAACAGCCAAGCTTTATCAGAAGCGTTACTCAGGGCGATCGCCTCTGGAGAAAAATTAAAAACCCTGGTTAATAATAAACCAAATTTAGAACAATATCCAGCCACAAGGCCGCTGCTAGCATTACAAATAATTCTCGATAAAATCAGTAAAAAACAGCAAATAAAAGCATCATCACTTCCGCACTTGGTGAAGTGGCAAGCTCATGCAGGTGCAGTTACCAGCGTCAGTTTTAGCCCTGACAGACAAATTTTAGCAACCGCAGGTATAGACGATAAAGTTCGGATTTGGAACTTTTCCGGGTCTAAAATTGCTGAATGGAAAGCTTTGCAGCAGTCAGTTAATATGGTAAGCTTTAGCCCGGATGGCAAGTTTTTAGCAACGGCAGGAAAGGACGGCACAGTTGAATTTTGGAACTTATCAGGCAAAAATATTTCGAGTTTTCAAGCAATTAAAGGCTCAGTTGCCAGCATCAGTTTTAGTTCCGATTCAAAGTTTTTAGCTGCGGCAGGAATCGACAGCAATGCGGCAATTTTGCCCTTATCCAAACAGCCTAAACTAATATCATTTATTGTCAAACTTCCCGGTCATAACGGCTTAGTCAGAAGCGTAAATTTTAGCCCTAAAGGAGATTTTGTCACGACTTTAGACGGCAAATCTACAGTGCGAATTTGGAATTTATCAGGACAATTGGAAAAAATACTGCCGGTGCAGGCAATTGGTATCAGCTTCAGTCCGGCTAAACAGCAGTATCGCTTTGCTACAGTAACATTTAACGGCAAAGTCGGGCTGTGGAATTTGTCAGAAAAAGAATTAATGAATGAATTTCAAACCTTGCATTTTGATGCTAAATCAATCAGTTTTAGTCCAGACGGAGAAAGGCTGGCTACTGTGGGAATTGACAAGACGGTGCGGCTGTGGAATTTAGCGGGGCGACAGGTTGCTCAATTTGAGTTTGAGGAGAATGTTGTTAGTGTTGGTTGGAGTCGAGACGGCAAGCAAATTGCTGTAGCTGGAAGCAACGGCACTGTCTGGCTGAGACAGGTTGAAGGGTTGGCAGAATTGCTGAAGCAAAGTTGCAATTTTCTTGGTAGTAAACCGGAGTATTTCAGAAGGGTTTCAACTATCTGCAAGCAATCAAATTATTAAGAATACAGACACGGCAATATCGATATATATATAGCCTTTCTCAGAAAGATGAGGTACTATCTGGGATAGGGCATTGGGAATTGGCCAAACAGGGAATTGGCCAAACAGGGCATTGGCCAAACAGGGCATTGGGCATATCTCACTTTTTTGATAACCGCTATATCGTAATAAGTAAGGTTCGTAGTGCGGACTAAAGTGCACTCTTAATTTTCGGACTGAAGTCCGCACTACAAACCCATATTATTAAGGAGGCAGAGCCTCCGGATCTGCATTACCAGGCAGAGCCTGGTAACGAGCAAATGGCTAATGACTAATGACTAATGACTGTTAGTTGTTATTTGTTAGTTGTTAGTTGTTATTGGGAATTGAGAATTGGAAATTGGAAATTCGCCGCCAATAACCAATAACCAATAACCAATAGCCAATAACCAACAACTAATGACTAATGACTAAGGACTAATGACTAATGACTAAGGACTAATGACTAATGACTAATGACTAATGACTATCAATTTACCTTGACAGGCGAAACACTTACATTCGGATTTTTAACTCTTCTTAAAAGTTCTTGTCGGGCTTGTTCGGAATTCTGCCCTTTTGGCACTTGATATAATAATCTACAGGAACCGTCTTGAGGATTAGCTGCACAAATAATTAGTTGACCGCTAGGAGATGCACCTGCTGTGACAAGATTGTCCCAGTTTCCTTGGGGTTGCGAGTTGTTGAGAATTCCCGAGACTCTGGTGCAGCGAGTAATTGCGTCTTCTCCTGATTCATTGAAATAGTTATCGGCTACCCACAGAATAACGGGAATATTTTTGCCTTGTTGCACAGCAATTGTGGCCGGGCGCCCGCCCGCAGCGCCGCAGAAAAATGAGGGGGTTTGGGCAAATGCTGGACAGTTTCCTAACATCGGAACTGCTAGGGCAATAATTGACGTGCTAAAAGCTGACTTTAAAAGCCGAAATTTCATGGGCGGTAATAAGCTTTTTCATTTATGGTTACTAATACTCTAAAAAATTAGACTGCTTCTTGCCGGGAAGATTAGGCATTTAGGGAAAAAAATAAAAATTATTCTGTAAAGTTTGCCCGTTAGCGAAGCCCTCGGAGAGGATCGCCCATACTGGTGTCATCAGGGTCAAAATTCACCGAAAAATGCTCGCCGACAGACATCGAGGGCAGAAAAGAAGTGCAGCCACAAAGGGCGCAGGTGCGAAGCTATAGGGTAAAGGTGCGGTTTTTCAGCGTTTTTTGTTAAGCCTTGCCCCGATCGCTCTCGCCCCCCCTAATCTGCAACCTGTGTTAGCATCAGTAAAAATATTCTCTTTAATAATCAACAATGGGCAATGTTCTAGTGCTCAACGCATCCTACGAACCGCTCAACATCACCAATTGGCGAAGGGCGGTAATTTTGTTGTTGAAAGGAAAAGCAGAACAGGTAGAACATAACGGGAAATTTATTGCACCAAACTTCCCGCTACCAACTGTGATCCGACTGAGGCATTACGTCCGAGTTCCCTATAAGGAAATTCCGCTTACCCGCCGGAACATCTTGCACCGGGACGCGCACTCTTGTCAATACTGCGGTTATACCGGAGACGGTTTGACGCTGGATCATGTGATTCCTCGATCGCGCGGAGGAGGCGACAGTTGGGAAAACCTCGTCACGGCTTGTATGCGCTGCAACGTGAATAAAGGCAGTCGCACCCCGAAAGAATCGGGAATGCTGCTGCGCTATCCACCGAGGAAACCTCACAGCGGTCTTTATTTTGAAGTGACGAAACAAGTTAAGAGTGGTATGCACAAAGAATGGCAAAAATATGTAATTGGCCTTTAACACCCCTGTCAGCGAAAGCGCGGGGGTTTTTTGCAGAAGTTTTGAGTTGTAGGGATGCGCCGGTCAGCGCGCGCGCCCGATCGTTTAAAGTTAAAAGTTAAATAATAGAGAACTTACGCTTTTAAATCGGGTTTTTCATCAGAAATATTGGCTTTGATAACGAAGCACCTACAAAAAAACCAGGTTTAAGGGCTTTTGGCGCGCAAGTTCTGAGAGAATTACAGTCCGGGACGCACGCGGTGTCAAAAACTTGGTTTTTGCATCAAGTATCTCTCGGCTCGATCGACAATTTTTCTGAGAAACCGGGTTTTTTTGCTTAACTCCTATCCAAGAAACCGCGTTTTTGCCTCATCTATGGGGAGCATCTCAGTTTTGCAAAAAGTATTTTTTTTCTTATAGTGCGAGCACATCAAGAGCTCGCGAGTTGTACAATACGCGAGCGGGGACGCTCGCACTATAATGCAAAACTGAAATGCTCCCAATCTAGGGACTATAGCGCATACTTTTTTCCAACATAATTTTCTCCAAAAACCCGGTTTTTGGCCGCTCCTCCGTAAGTCCTAAATTAATTAAATGGTTAAACTTTAACAATGAAAGACCGCCCGCCTACTAATTCAGATGAAACATCTAGCAACCGCGAAGGTGAGGTTGACCCCATCGGCGAGGCTGTACGTGCAGCGAATGAACTCCAGAAACGGCGCAGCAAAGCTGAAGTTGCTTCCGAAGAAAATCGCGCCAGTCTCCGCGAGGAATTGCACGCTCGTAAAGTCGAGCAATTGCGCCAAATGTTCGATCGCAACAAAGGCAGTCGCCAGTTAATTTTGCTGCAAGATTTTCCAGACCCCGACGCGCTTTCAAGTGCTTGGACTTACAAATTAATCGCCGAAAAATACGATATCCAATGCGAGATTATCTACGCCGGCACTCTCAGCCACCAAGAAAATATTGCCTTAGTCAAATTAACAGGGTTGCCGTTGCAGCGGTGGACGTTGGAAACGGCAAAAACTAAGAATTTATCGGCTTATAAGGGGTGCGTTTTTATCGATAACCAAGGCACTACTTGTAACTTAACTGAGTTTATTTTAGGGGCGGGAATTCCGATCGCAGCAGTTATCGACCACCACAGTTTGCAGGGGGAAATGAACGCAGAATTTACGGATTTGCGCCCGGAAATCCGCGCTACAGCCACGATTTTTACGGAGTATTTGCAGGCGGGAATGTTAGCTTTTGACAGCAGTATCAGCCAGCACGTCAAGTGCGCTACGGCTTTGATGCACGGTTTGCGATCGGATACGAATGCCCTCAGACAAGCTCAGGAGGAAGAGTTTTTAGCTGCTGCTTATTTGAGCCGTTTTTATGACTCGCAGTTGTTGAATGCGGTGTTGCAGTCGTCTCGTTCTAAATGGGTGATGGATGCGATCGAGCGATCGCTCAAACACCGCATCGTCCAGAACAATTTTTCCATCGCCGGCATCGGCTACCTCCGCTATGACGATCGGGATTCTATTCCCCAAGCAGCGGACTTTTTAATGACCGAAGAGAACGTGCACACAGCCGTTGTCTATGCAATTGTTCACGATAAAGACGAAGAAATTGAAGTAGTAATTGGCTCGCTGCGAACGAATAAACTGACTCTCGATCCCGACGAATTTATTAAAGAAGCCTTCGGGAAAAATGCTGAAGGACGCTTTTTTGGCGGTGGTAGAAGTCAAGCTGGAGGCTTTGAAATTCCGGTGGGATTTCTTTCTGGCGGAAATGAAGATAGCGATTATGCAAGGATGAAATGGGAAGTATTTGATGCTCAGATCAAGCAAAATTTGCTAGATTTAGTTAGTCCTAAAGAGAATCCGATTTACGATCATTAACTTTGGAGTTTCTAGGCGCGGCCTTGATTCCAGCAATAGCCTGGGAATGCGATGCGGGGTTCGACCTCCGGTTGCTACCAGGTTTTGCCATATTTTTTCTACCGAAGCGCAAACTCTCAACTTAATCGTCAGTCCTCCCCGCATTTCAACTCTCCTCAACCGGGTTTTTTCACTCTTATTGAGGGTTGGAAATCAAATCCAGCACACCTCTGTCAGTTTGAACGAAGTAATATCGGCGTTGCTGATTTACGGTACGATCTCAATTCCGGTTGCACTCCTCATGATGTTAACTGTTAACAGTCAACAGTCAACAGTCAACAGTCAACAGTCAACAGTGAATTTACTATTCCGATGAAGACAGGATTTGATATGAGGTAATGGACGGTAGCATCGGAATAATCTATTTGGACGATCGCACTCATAATTCCGATACTACCGGATTTGAGATGAAATCCTAAATATGCCAGTCATAGAAACCAGTATCGACAAAGCTGGAGGATTTTCAACTGATTTTTTTCATACCCTGATTAAGCAACGCCATAGATTTTATCCCATTTCCCAAAAATACACACCAAACAAACCGGGTATTTTAACTATTGTCAAAGGATGCAACAAAGTATTTTCGTGAAAAACCAGGAGTTGGGAAAAATTTAGTTGGCTCTAGCTTACTAAAATTCACGATATGATTCTTCAATCATAACACTTCTACAGGGTTAACTTTTTTCAATTTGCTGATAAATTCACTAAGTTAATCATAATTCGTTATATTTGGCGCAGAAAAATTCCGCTCGGAATTAGAAAATAAACGCCGTAAAAAAGCAAAATAAATCTAGAAAAATTTAGATGATTTGCTAAGTTTAAAAAACTAAGATTTGTAGTGTTCTCGCTTTCAAAATACAAATTAAGTATTTTTTTTGATAATCCTAACAACAGATTATGAGAATTTAAAAAAATATTATATTTATTTGTTGCGGGGTAGAATAGTAATAAATAGCTAAAAAAAAGGAACACGGAGATGTCTACAAAACAGACTTTCTCTTGGTCGTTAGAGAAAATCCTAGAAAAACTTTCAGAAATTGTAATTCAAATCAACGAGTTCGGGGATCGGGAGAGCATTTTGCAATGTGCGGTAGCAGAAACTAGGGTGCTGCTGCAAACCGATCGCGTAATTATTTATCGCTTCCTACCGCATGGAGATAGTGCAGTATTGGCTGAATCCGTTGGTGGCGAGTGGCCGCCCATGCTGGGACAACTGATTGATGACCCTTGCTTTGAAACAACCTGGCTAAAGGGTTACAGCCAGGGACAAACCAGCAGCATTGCTGATATTAACAGCGGTCATATTCCAGCTTGTCATGTCGAATTGCTCGATCGCCTCCAAGTGCAGGCAAATTTAGTTGTACCAATTTTGCTAGATGGCAAACAGCAGCAATCTCCGAAGCTGTGGGGACTGTTGATTGCTCATCAATGCCGAAGTCCGCGTCAGTGGGAACCTCTCGACATTCAGATCCTGCAACACGTTGCAGTGCAGCTCAGCTTGAGGATGCGGCAACTGGAATCTCACCACCCGGTGCTGCCAAATCAACCGCCACAACTCGAAACAGCACCGGCTCAAACTGTCACCAATATAGAAAGAGTCAACCGTCAAAATAGCCTGGAACCAGACAGTGCCTGTTCCCTGAGCGGCGATATTATCCACCTCAGAGCCTTTGACTTGTTGCAAAACCCGATCTGGATATTTGATATTGAGCATTGGCAAATGCGGTGGGCAAACCAAGCATCCTTGTACCTGTGGAATGCTGCGACGCGGCAAGAACTCACGAGCCGCAACTTTAGCGATGTGTCAGAGTCTACTCGGATTCGCTTGCAGAGCTATCTGCAGCAGTTTGAGCAAGGCCAAACCTTGTCCGAGCGGTGGACGTTTAACCCCGCCGGTGAGCCTGTTTCTGTCGGCTGTCGGTGCTCTGGCATCAGGATTGACGGCGGGCGTTTGGCAATGCTGGTGCAGGGTACGATCGAAACCGTCGATCGAATTGAGCCGGAAACTCTGCGATCGATCGAAGCACTCCGCCACACCACGCTGATGGTTTCCCTGTACAGCCTAGAAGGCTTGCTGCTGCTGCAAAACCAGGCGGCCTTGCGCTGTTATGGAAACACAGACAATGCTTTTGTGAGCCGCTTTGTTGACGATCGGGTAGGAGAGCGAGCAATGGCAGTTCTCAAGTCCGGTGAGGTCTTTAGTGCTGAGGCTCAAGTGATTACTCTGGCGGGAATTCGGTGGCACGAGATGGACGTGCGATGTAGCAACGACCCGGTAACAGGCAACCCGATGTTGCTCGTAAACGAAAAGGACATTACCGACCGCCAGCAGACGGAAACAGCCCTGCAACAGAGTGAAGCCCGGTTGTCAGAAGCCCAGCGGGTTGCCCAGATCGGTAACTGGGAATGGGACGTAATTACGAGTAAAATTACCTGGTCTCCCCAACTATTCGAGATTGTGGGACGCAACAGGGCCCTGGGGGAACCTACCTATGAAGAAAACCTACAGCTTTACCATCCCGAAAGCGCCGAACAGCTACACCAGCTAGTTCTACGATCCCTCAGTCACGGAGAACCCTATCGATTGCGGCTCAGAGTCTTGGGTGTCAATGGTTCGATCCGCTATATCGAAGGCAGGGGACAAGTCCAACTAAATGCAGAGGGACAAGTCATTCGGTTGTTTGGCACATCCCAAGACATTACGGATCTGGTATTGGCCGAAACAGAACTCAGAGAAATGAGTACAGCCCTTGCTAATGCCGTGGAAGGCATCTCGCGGCTGGATCAACACGGAACGTATATCAGTGTTAATCAAGCCTATGCCAATATAGTGGGTTATCAGCCTGAAGAAATGGTTGGTATGAATTGGCAGAAAACGGTTGTTCCAGAAGATCTGGAAATGATGCTAGTGGCTTATCAAAAAATGCTAGCCGGAGGCCGAGTGGAAGTTGAGGCTAGGGGTATTAGGAAAGATGGCTCGATCTTTTACAAGCAGGTGGTCATGGTGACAGCCTGCGACGATCGCGATCGACCGATCGGGCATCACTGTTTTATGAAGGATATCACCGATCGCAAACAAGCAGAAGCAGCATTGCAACAAGAGTTCGAGCGTCAGGCTGTGGTGATTGCCACCCAACAGGAAATCGCCATCCGCAATCCCAATCTCGATGCAGTAATGGCGGTGATTGCAGAGAGGACTCAAGATTTGACCCGCGCCGATGGAGCAGTGATTGAAATCGTGGAAGGGGATGAAATGGTGTATCGGGCAGCCAGCGGTATCGCCACCAGCTATCTTGGATTACGGCTCAAAGTAGGGACAAGTTTATCGGGAAAATGTATTGCGACCGGCCAAATCATGATTTGCGAGGATTCAGAAACCGATGCACGGGTGGATCTGGCTGCCTGTCAGCGCATTGGTCTCCGGTCAATGGTGGTTGTTCCCTTGTTCTATCAGGGCGATCGGGTTGGCGTCTTAAAAGTCGTTTCAGCTATACCCTCTGCCTTTACAGAGTCAGATATCCAAACTTTACAACTAATGGCGGGGTTTATGGCCGGGAGCCTGCATCTGGCTTCGGAGTTTGATGCTAAAAACAGTCTCCTGAGTCAATTGCAGGAAAGCGAGGAACGGTATCGTTCTGTGATTACTACCATGACCGAAGGTGTCGTACTTCAGCTAGCAGACGGACAAATTACTGCCTGTAATGCTAGTGCTGAAAGGATTATGGGGCTCACAGCAGACCAAATGATGGGGCGTACATCCGTAGATTTAGACTGGCGAACCGTTGGCGAGGATGGCTCCCCGTTCCCGGGGGAACAGCATCCGGCAACGATCACCCTACGCACGGGAGAAGCGCGATCGAATGTGGTGATGGGCATTCACAAATCGGATCAAACCCTGACTTGGATTTCGATTAATTCTCAACCGCTGTTCCATCTCAATCAATCTCAACCCTATGGAGTAGTGACCACTTTCGCTGATATTACAGAACGCCAGGAGGCCGAGGAGATTCTGAAAAACCGGGCGGAACAAGAAAGATTAATGGCTATGACAGATGGGTTAACCCAAGTAGCAAACCGCCGCTGTTTTGATGAGCGATTGGAGTCGGAATGGCACCGACTGATGGAGGGCAAACAACAGTTGTCATTGATTATGTTGGATGTGGATTATTTTAAGCGATATAACGATTGCTACGGACATCAAGCTGGGGATATTTGTTTGGTGAAAGTGGCGAAAGCTGCGGCGGCTGCGGTTAAACGTTCGACGGATTTGTTTGTGCGCTATGGGGGCGAAGAATTTGCTGCTATTCTGCCAAATACGGATGCTGCAGGGGCGATCGCAGTTGCTGAGTCGATGCGAGATGCGATCGGAGATTTGGCCATCCCTCACGAGCAATCTGAGGTGAGTGCGATCGTGACTGTGAGTATGGGAATTGCTAGCATAGTTCCCTGCTGTGGCGAATCGCCGGATGAATTGATCGCCACAGCCGATCGAGCATTGTATGATGCGAAACGACAAGGGCGCGATCGCTACGCCTGTGGCGCATACCAGATGACAGTGCCAGATGTCAATCCAGTTGTAGAATAGGTAAAATATGTCGATCGCGCCAAACTTCATCCCTAAGTGCGTGTAAGCCGGGGCGTAGCCATCGCACAATTATCACAAGGACAGCCACAGTGCATCTCTACCTAGTCCGTCACGGCATCGCAGCGGAACCCGAAGAATACGATACAGACTCAGAAAGGCCCCTGACTAAACAGGGCGATCGTAAAACCCACAAAATCGCCCAGCGACTGTACGATCTCGAAATTCAGTTCGATCTGATTCTCACCAGTCCTCTACTGCGCGCCACGCAAACCGCCCAAATTCTGCTGTCAGCAGGCCTGAGTTCCCAAATAGAAGAATCCGCCGCCCTCGCACCTTCAGGAGACATCGGGGACTGGCTGAGGTGGTACAAGCAGTGGCAGGAAAGTGGCAGCCGCAGCTTAGTTTTGGTAGGCCACCAACCAGATTTGGGCAATTGGGCAGAAACTTTGCTTTGGGGGCGATCGCAAGATGCCCTGATCCTCAAAAAAGCAGGTATCATCGGCTTAATCCTCCCCGAAACAGGCTCCCCAGTCGGCCGCAGCCAAATGTTCTGGCTCACAGGGCCCAAGTTTTTGCTTTGCTAGAAACAGTGAATCGGCACCACAATCACAGGGCGCGCCAGCCCTCTTTGACCGGCATTCTCCGACTCCGCAACCGGGCGTGAGGAGATAAAATATCTAACGGTGCGATCGCAAACTCTATGGAAAAATCTCGTTTCTGAGCATCCTTGCGCCTCGGTAGCACCTAAATGATTATTTGTCAAGACGGTGACACTATCTTGCTTTCTGGTAATGTAATTTGATTAGATTCAACTCACACAATACGGTATCGCAATGGTCGTCGGCGAATTCAAACCAGGTTTAGAAGGTGTTCCCGCCACCTTGTCCAGTATTAGTTATGTAGATGGACAAAAAGGGGTGCTAGAATATCGCGGGATTAGCATTGAGGAACTAGCTCTCAAAAGTTCCTTTGTGGAAACTGCATATTTATTAATCTGGGGCGTACTTCCGACACAGGAAGAACTAGAAGCTTTCGAGCATGAAATTCGCTATCACCGCCGGATCAAATATCGCATCCGGGATATGATGAAATGCTTTCCCGAAAGAGGACATCCAATGGACGCGCTGCAAGCTTCAGCAGCGGCCTTGGGCTTATTCTACTCGCGCCGAGCTTTGGCTAACCCAGCATACATTCGAGAAGCTGTAGTGCGGCTGCTAGCCAAAATTCCCACAATGGTGGCGGCGTTCCAGCAAATGCGACGGGGTAATGACCCGCTGTTGCCGAGGGACGACTTAAACTACTCGGCTAACTTTCTTTATATGCTCAACGAGCGAGAACCAGATCCGCTGTTGGCTAATATTTTTGATGCTTGTCTGACTCTCCACGCCGAGCATACAATCAATGCTTCTACATTTTCGGCAATGGTAACAGCTTCGACACTAACAGACCCTTACGGGGTGATTGCTTCAGCAGTTGGCACTTTGGCCGGGCCGCTGCACGGAGGAGCAAATGAAGAAGTGATTGATATGTTGCACCAAATTGGTTCGATAGAAAACGTGCGGCCTTTTGTCGAGAAGTGCATTGAAAATAAGGAAAAAATCATGGGCTTCGGCCACCGAGTTTACAAGGTGAAAGATCCCAGAGCAACTATTCTTCAAGGGTTAGCCGAAAAGTTGTTTGAAAATTTTGGACATGACGATTATTACGACATTGCTATCGAGTTGGAAGCAGTGGTTGAGGAAAAAATGAGTCATAAAGGAATTTACGCAAATGTAGATTTCTATTCGGGTCTGGTTTATCGGAAAATGGAAATTCCGACCGACTTATTTACGCCTGTTTTTGCGATCGCCCGCGTTGCCGGCTGGCTGGCCCACTGGAAGGAACAGCTAGAAGCAAATCGCATTTACCGGCCTACTCAAATCTATACAGGGACTCACGGCGAACCTTATATTGCGATCGGGGACAGGCCCGCATCCTCAAGCATAGCGATCGACCCAGACCGGTAAATGGCGATCGGACTTGTTTTTCAAACTGAAGTAGTCGTAGGGTGCGTCGCCCTGCAAAAATCTGTCAATAAAAATCGACTTTTCGAGTAGCGACGCACCTTACCAAAATTTTGGTTTTTTTCCTCATCTCTGGAAAAAAACAGGTGCGTCACCATGAAATTGTCGCTGTTGATGAAGGATTGTCGATGGCGACACACCCTACGGATAAAATTTGCGCTTAAGCGATCGCCTTTAGCAAACTTGAGAAGATGATTGTTGAGGCGATCGCAAAAGTTAAGAATTAAGAAGCGATCGGGGCATAACAAATCATTGGAGCGGACAAATTATGATATTCTGGTTTTGGGCATAAGTTTTTCTGCCACTCAATTCAACCGTTAGCGGTAATTGTAATGAACAATTTCAGCAATCAAGAAAATATCAATGATAGGTTACATCAATGGAAAATAGTGAAAGCAATAAAAAATTAAACGAACCTAACCCAACACCGTTTTCTCAGACGTTCTTTCATGGAACAAAGGTTGCCCTAAAGATTGGAGATTTTATTGAAGCTGGTTTCAACTCAAATTTTGGACAAAGAAAAAAAGCTAAGTATGTCTTCGTGACAGCAACCTTAGATGCCGCTATTTGGGGGGCTGAACTTGCTTTGGGGGAAGGGTGTGAAAGAATATATTTAGTAGAATCAACAGGGCCCATTGAAGATGATCCTGATTTAACTGATAGAAAATTCCCTGGTAATCCAACAATGTCTTATCGTTCATCATATCCGTTTAAGGTTGTTGGTGAAGTTGCAATTTGGCAAGGACATTCACTAGAGCAAGTTAAAGCGATGAAAGATGGATTAGCTAGACTTAAAGAGCAAGGAATTGAGTCGTTGAATGACTAGCAAAACCTATTTTATAAAAATTTACAACTTAGGCAATCTGGTTCTATTCGAGATTGGACAAGCAAAAATAGTTGACTTTGTTGTTGAGTTCTGAGAGATTATTGGCGATCGCAAAAGTTACGAATTGAGAAGCGATCGCACCTGTGAAATTAAATAAAATTTTGGCGATCGTCAAATACTTTCCCTTGACAAAATTATGCGGTAATATATTTTCATTTATTTAGTTAAACTGCAATTGTGGGATAATTAAAACTTAGGTAAATAGGATGAGTCTCAGTAATACAGCAAAGGAAATGCTCTGGATTGGCTCCTGGAATGACCTAGACGAAATACTCAGTGCTAACAATGGTCTTATGTTAGTCGCTCCTGACTGGAGTGAAATGTCTCTCGATGATGCACAAGAAATGATCCAAGACCACGCATACGAGTCTCAGAAAGTACAGTTTGATCGCACTTACTACCGTGGAAAACCCGCACTTCGTCTCACATTCTTTGGTAGAGATTAGGTAAACAAAAATGGTTGGCTTCGTTGCTAAGTCCACAGAAATTATTGGCGATCACCCTCCAAAACAAATCAAATCATTCGAGGATGTTTGTTGTTGGGTGAAATAGCGATCGCCCCATATAAACTTGAGAAGATGATTGTTGGGGCGATCGCCCGTTGTGCAAGATCACCTAAATTTTCTCGAAGAATTAGCAGCCGAGTACAGCAACACACCGTTAAACGCAGCAGACAAAAACTGTGCAATCGAGGTAATCAGCCGCCTAGAATCTCAACAGTCATTAGAAGGCCGCACAGTTAAAAACCCAGCGATTCTTACTGCTAACATCACACTTGCTCCCGCCTGTCAAGTTCTCATCCCCGACGCACCTTGGCGCAAAGATTACATCGACTGACTAATTGCTAACAACCAATCCGGGGCGGTAAATCCCTAAATTTTGCAAATACATTTGTTCTAGTTTGGGCATCGACGATTCCACGGAACCGCCAAAACGCCGAAAAGAAGGCCAGATGTAAGCGAGTTTTCTCACTGCTGACTCCAATCTACCCGCTTCTATATCTTCTAAGGCACCTTTTTCTCGGATTAACTCTACAGCTACCAGGTCTTGATTTTGGGGACTGAAATCGGTGAGGCTAAATTTTTTGGCGAATCTGTCCCAAGTTGTGCTCAGAAACTGATACCGCCCGGCCGCGTCGGAACACAGCTTTTTGCCGTAGCGCTGGCCGCATCTCATTTCTCTGGGATGGTCGCTGAAACTGACAAATGTGGTGCCTGTGTACTGGGTGCGGTAGCCGTCGGGGCTAGCGGTACCTTCGGCGGCGGCGATGGTGTCGAGAAAGGCTTTGACTCGATCGCGCTCAATGTTATTCTCTCTTCCGTCTGGTGAGTTGATAGCCCCAACTAACGGCGTGCGTTTAGGAGGCTCCGAGATTTCTGGCGAGATAGTTTGTCCCCACAACTTCGGGGTCATCCTACCCAAAAAAAACGACAAACAGATGCACAAACTCCACGAGACTTTAAAACGGAGGCGTTTTGACGGCTTGCTGCGCTGTCGCACCGGCCACTCCTGCAGGGGAATGGTTGCGGGTAAGATTCTTGTTTGCTGGCCGAAGGCGAACAAGGATTTGAGTGCTAGTAAAGTTTGCTTGTAGAAACGGGATCCAGCTTGGCGGGCCCTGATGGCTGCAGCGAAAGTCTGGACATCTGTCAGAGTTACTTCTGCCAGCGGTTTTGCTACAAACATCCGAAAACTATTGGCCGCCTGCCAGCTAAAGCGCTTGCTGCGGCTGGATTGGCGCTCCACCCACAGGCGAATTAGCTGGATGTCGTTCATGGGTTGCAGATGGCTTCCCAGATTTTCTGGTGCGTACAAGATTACCTCCTGATATCGCTTTTAGTTGAAGGTTCCCAGTTAGAATGGTTGAAATCCACAGGGATCAATGGAAACTCGCTTCAACCATACTAAGTGATACTATTAAGCGCTCACGGGGTCAAGTTTAACGGCCGATTGTTGTTCGAGGAGTTCAGCAAACCCGACTTAGTTGGGACGGTATCGCCTCCCAACTGAAATAGGCTTGGACGCGCCTGCGGCCTGCTTGTCCGAGTTGCTGGCGCCATACTTCATTTTTTGGCGGCGCGAGCAAACCGGTTTCTCGCGGCACTACCGTATATTTCAATCCTCCCACGAGGCGACGACGGGCGTGCCGCAGGCCATCGCTTCAACGGCCACTAAATCGTCGGCGGGGAGAATCTCTCGGCTCAAGCTGCCGGGAAAACTGGTAATGTCGCTTAAGCCTAATTGTTCCACGATGCTGCCGATCGCATCGCGCTCTTGTCGCTTTCCCCACGCGCCAGCCACCGCCGACGATCAGTTTTAAATCGGCCTTGCGTAGCGCTGACGCAGGTAAACATTTTGTCCCCCCGCTTCTTCTTTGCCAATTTCCACAGCGGGCTCGCCCTGTACAAAGCTGGGGGCGATAGTTTTTTTTGCTAATGAAATCATGATTTTTACCAAAATTTAAAAAAATGCAGCAGGTGAAAAGTATAATTTTGGCGACTGCGGGGGGAATAAAGGTTAACTGCTAATTTTTATTAAAGTCAAAGCGCGCGATCGATAAATCAGCCTTCAGGGATAAATTGGCAGATAAATTTGAAATACGAGTTCCTTCTGCTGGCAGAGACCAGCCGCAGCTAAAACTCTGGATAATCTAAATGGCAATAAACGAGGGTGAAGGAAATTGCCCGGATTTGGGCTGGCATCTAACTCGAACCTGCTTTCAGCTTGTGGTTGGAGATGTTCCCCTCAGTCGGAGGCAGGATTTTTAACCCTTGCGATAAATAGGTATAAATTTGGAGAAACCAGAAGTAAATCGTCCCGAATAAATTCTGTATTCGGGACGCATCCTATTTCAAAAGCCAGATTTGTTCATCTGACTTTCTCGAAGAACAGCCACGATTTTTAAAGAAATCAGGTTTTTTTGACCTCAATCCTAAGAATGTGAAAAGGCGATCCTCTCCGAGGGCTGCGCTAACGAAAAAAGCAAAATTATTGCCTTCAAACTTTGTTATTTTTTCCGCATTTTGCCTTCTTGTTTTAACTAGAATTTTTGTATCAAAATTCGGTCTTTTAACCGCAAATTTACAGCGGATAAACACAGATAAACGCAGATCCATTCGATGGAGTCTGCGATTGAGTTCAAGAGTTCTACTAACCTCTGTTAAATTAGTTAAATCTGCTCAATTATGTACACCGCAACGGCAGCAAAACTTCCTGATTCTGTCAAACCAGGAGTTGTACCTTAACCTCAAATTTCCCGTTGGTCTAATCTTAGGAATTGTTCCGATGTTTGGGTACAAAGGATTCATTCCCCGTTTTCGATGTTGAGAATCTTGTTTCGCGAACTTCGCATTTTGGAACCGTATCGGTTAGCCCAAACTTGGGTAAACTCGGCACCCAAAAACAGAATTTGAGCGGAATAATTAATCCAAAGCAGGATAATCACGAAGGAACCTGCTGCACCGTAGGTAGAGGCAATACCGCTGCTTCCGAGGTATGCTCCAATTAGGGATTTGCCAATCGTAAACAGCAGAGAGGTAATTGCTGCACCAATCCAAACATCATTCCAGGCAAGCTCGACATCGGGCAATAGTTTGTAAATTAAGGCAAAAAGCATCGTGACTACCCCAAAGGAAAGAGCAAAATCTACAATTTGCCAAAGGCCGACTGGTAAATGCAGCAAACCGTTCAACCACGAGCTGATGGCTGCTAAAACAGCGCTAATTACTAAAGATACTAGCAAGAGAAACCCTATACCTAAAATCATCGCAAAAGACAATACGCGGTCTTGCAGAAATCCCCAAATGCCACGTCCGGGAGGCGGTGAGACATTCCAAATAGTATTGAGGGCATCTTTGAGATTAGTAAATACGTTGGAAGCGCCCCACAAAAGTGTAGCGAGACCGACTAAAGTAGCGATCATGCCTGACTTGGGTTCGGAGGCTTTGAGGATGAGTTCTTGGACGGTTTGAGCGCCATCTTTGCCGATTAAACTTTGGAGTTGGCCGACGATTTGACCTCGGGCTGCGTCTTCACCAAAGACTAAGCCGACGATCGCAATTACGATAATTAGCAGCGGGGCGAGGGAGAAGACTGTGTAATAGGCTAGGGCGGCGGCTAGGGTTGGGGCTTTATCTTTTTGCCATTGAGTAAAAGTTTCTTTGAGCAGCGATATGCCTGTTTTTAAGTTCACGGTTTTGGGTTTCCTCATACTTAGTGTTTACCAAGGGATTATAATAGATTAGGGTCTTTTTAGCGTCTCCCACAAGTTAGATCGAGCGATTAGCAAATTCGGAAAATTACTTTTATGTCAGATTCCCACACAACTGTTAACAACACTGATATCAAATCTCCCAAAAAAGCAATTTCTTGGGCAAAACTGAGCGCATTAGTAGCAGCCGTCAATTTCTTGTTGGTGATTTTCCATTTCAGTTACCCGCAGATGCGCCCTGTTTATTTGAGCTATTTTCCGGCTTTAGTTAAAATTTACGATCCGATTAAAGGCATTGATTCGAGTTTGCCAAAGGCGGAATCTTTGCAAGCCTCTGACCAGTTTTGGCGAATTGATGCGTTTTTTATAGGTTATTTTTGGGCGGAATTTTTCATAAAAAGTCTGTTCCACAGCCGTCGCAAGCCGGGGGTAAGTTGGTTGGATTTTGTGCTGAGGCGCTGGTACGAGGTGTTTCTGCTGATTCCGATTTGGCAGGGGTGGCGGATTCTGCCGGTATTGCTGCGGCTGCACAAGTCGGGTTTGGTTAATCTCGATCGCGCCGTTGCTCAAATTACCTACGAACCGGTGGCTTATTTAGCCGATACGATGTCGGAATACATGATGGTGCGGTTTATCAATCAAGCTCAAAGTTCGATCGAACAGGGCGACGCAGCGCGGGTACTGCTAGATCCGCAGCAGCCCTACCTTCACGTCAATCAGGAAAATACGATCGAACGAATTACCAAGCGGATTTTCGATCTGACAATTTACAAGGTTTTGCCGCAGGTGCAACCGGGTTTGGAAGAATTGCTGCACCACAATTTGGAAGCGACAATCAAACAGTCGGATTTTTATCAACTCCTGCAAACTTTCTCTCCGATTAATATTTTGCCTGAAGAAATGACCGAACAGCTAGCCAATTATCTGGCTCAAACTGCTGTTGATGTGGTAGCAACTACTTACGAAGACGATAAGGGGCGAAAAATTATCGATAATTTCAGCCAAGAATTTAATCAAAGTTTGCGGCGGGAGTTGCAAGACGAGAAAACTCTCGGAGAATTGCAGTCGTTGCTGTCGGATTTGTTGGAAGAAGTTAAGTTGAATTACATTCAAGGCGGGTTGAATTCCGATCCGGAGCAAACTTTTACGGAAATTCACTCGTTGCGGGGGGTAAGGGAGGGTTGATCCAGCAATTAGTTTCGGGTTTGTGAATTGGATTTTTTTAACGAACCGCGAAGGCGCTAAGGGCGCGAAGGGGGAAAAGAGAAGAGTAAGAGTTCACAAGTTCTACGGGTAAGGTGCACAGTGCGCCTCCTACAAATACGGGTAGTGCGGATATCCGATGTCAATTTATCTGAATGGCTAAGCTAAAATAAAGGCGTTAGTCAAAAACATCTATCGTATTATTTATCTATTTTGAACAACTTTACTTCCCTGGAAATAGAAGTCGCCCAAACATTGCTGAGGTTAGCAATGTTGCTGGGATTAACACTTTTAATCGCGTTTTTCGTGGCGTCAGAACTAGCATTAGTATCAGCCGATCGCCATCAAATCCGCCAACTCGCCCAGTTGCGCGATCGCCCAAACGCCAAAACCGCCGAACTCGTCCACCAAGCGCAGAACAACATACCGCATTACCTGTCGGTGACTCAAACAGGCACAACGGCAGGGAGCTTGCTGTTGGGTTGGTTGGGTGAGGGTGCGACTGTACACTGGATTGAGCCGTGGATCGACAAATTGCCGATCGGTCATTTAGCCGCCTGGGTGAGCGCTCATTCGATCGCAATTCCCGCAGCATTTATATTAGTAACTTACGTCGAAATAGTATTAGGAGAACTAATCCCCAAAGTATTAGCAACCCACGCCCCGGAACGCACCGCTTTGCTGCTGATGCCAGCCATAGAAATCTGCTCAAAAATACTGTGGCCGCTGCTAGCAATTCTCAACGGTACTGTGTGGCTGCTGACAGGTTGGATTACCAGCCAAAAGTCGGAGCCCCTGCTGTCAACTTCCGAAGCCACTATCATTCAAAAAGATGCTCATTCAGCACTGATTTCCGGCATCTGGGAAGTGACAGCAGTTAACGAAAAACTCGGCTTAAACCTGCCTGCGAACCAAGCGTACCAAACAATCGCCGGATTCGTGATTCACAATTTAGGTAAAATGCCAACTCAGGGCGATCGCTTATTGTGGGGCGAGTTAGAAATAGAAGCAGAAAATGTAGTAGATGGCAGTTTAGAAACAGTGCTACTGCGCCAAGTAACACGCCCCTTATTTGAGACTCAACATCCACAACTCGTATTGAATTGAACTACTACAAGTAGGAACAATGATTTCTCAACTCTCGATCTTTCCTTCCATTTTCTTCCTTAGCGTACTTTGCGTCTTCGCGGTTCGTTTCAATCCTGAGATTTGAGACTAACAAATAATCCCAAATCTCAAAAACTGCACCTTTCTCACCCAACAGCAAGCTCGATCGCACCCCCAACCAACTGCTCGTAATCCTCCAACAACCAAGAAGGCAAACAACTATTCGCATCCTGAACTTGCAACTGCCCAGGGCGACAAAACAGCATCGCCGCCAACAAATTATTCACAGCTTCAGGCGCTCCAAAACCTTTACTCAACTCAGCAACCAACGAATTGAAAAATGCGCGATCGCTCTCATTCAAAGGATCATTCACAAACCCGCAGCCCAGCAGAGCCTTGTAACCCTTCCCGAAATCGCTCCGGTACAAAAGTTCTAATTGTTCGCCAGAAACCCTCAGCCACAAATCAGCAATTTGCCTGCGAATTGACCGCAAATCTGCTATTACCAATTCCGCCGTCGGGTCAATTTCATAAAGATTGACCGCAGCAGTTAATTGATTGAGCAACTGCGGCAAATAATCTTGTTTCACAATTGTTTGTTCCGATGCCAACAATGCGCTTTCAAACACATTTTCGTAATCCTCAATCAGCCACTTGGGCAAGCGGGTGCGAGGGTCGGGAACCCGCATTTTTCCCGGCACAAAATACAGCATCGCACCAAGCAAAGCATTGATAGCTTGAGGATTCACTAACCCTTTACTAATTTCAGTTAATTGCTGCAAAAACTTCTGTTCTGCTTCCGTCATTGACTCGGATTGCAACCCGCAGCTAAGTATTGCTTGATATCCCTTACGAACTTCGCCTCGGTAAACTGTTTCCAGTTGTTCTGAAGGAACAATCAGCCAAAAATCAGCCAGTTGTTTGCGGATTTGGCGTAGTTCTAAAACTACCGATACGTCAGAAGGATCTATGCGATAAAGATTGACGCATCCTAACAGTTGATTGGCAAATTGCGGAGATTGAATGTATTGCAATAACAAGTCAGAACTTGACTCGGACTTGACGGCAGCTTCTGTCTCAAAAACTTGTTCGTAATCTCCAATTAACCAGTGCGGTAAACGGTTACGAGCGTCGGGAATCCGCATAGTTTCTGGTGGAAAATATAGCATTCCCGCCAGCAAGGCATTGACAGCTTTAGGATGGACTAATCCTTTGCTAAGCTGAGTTAGTTGCTGCAAAAATATTTGTTCGCTTTCTATCATTGGTTGACGTTGAAAGCCGCTTTTGAGCAGGATTTGATAGCTATTACCGGGGGCGCTTTGGTAAGCTGTTTCGAGATTTTCGGCGGGAAGGTTCAGCCAATAATCAGCGATTTGTTTGCGAATTTGACGCAGTTCGGATATTAGTGAAATGTTTGATGAGTTTCTCTGGTAAAGCTGGACGGCATTCGAGAGTTTTTCACCCAAGTCGGCTGGTTTGGGAATGCTATCCTGCAAGCTGCGGGCTGCTTCTAGGTGGCTGCTTTGCCAGTTGCTAAAGAGTTTTTGGAATAATTTCGCGATCGCCCCTGAATATGCCACACTATCAAAACAGGCGGGATTGCCCTGCATTCTTTCCTTAATTTCCTGCCGTTTTTGCTGCCGCAACTGCGGGTTAGTGCCGAGATTAACAGCTAGCTGAATATAAGATGCTTCGTCACGCGCAATTAAATCGGGCATTTGCAATTCCCGCAACATCGCCGCACCTTGGCGGAAGCGCAAAGCATTTCCCTCCACAACCACCGCCGGCAATCCTACTTGCAAAGGATCGATTAACGATGTAGCCCCAGCGTAGGGATAGGAATCGAGATAAACATCTGCTAGCTGCAAAAACTCTTTGACATCCGCGCGGCTGGGCAGTTGTTTCACGAACCGCAAGCGGTTGTTATCCACGCCGTATTTAGCGCAGATAGCGTTCATATTGTTAACAAAAGGTGTCACTGGATAGGTACGAGTCCATGCCGGCCCGAAGGGATATAAAATCAAGATTGAATTCGGTACAGCAGCTAGAATTTTTACCCAGGTTTCTCTCAATTCCGGCAGAATTTTGTAGAAGTTAGCGCCGGAAACAAAAACAGTTGTGTTGTGGGAAATGCCGAGACTTTGGCGCGTAGGTTTGACTGTAGCAACTTCCGATTCTGTGGCGTATTTGAAACAAAAACCGCTGCCTTCGAGTACAGCCAACTGTTCGCGATATTGTGCTTGATAACTAGCATCAGGCGCGGTAAATTTGCCTGCAATGTAGTAATCCATGTGCCGGATGCCGGTGGTTGTTGGGGAACAGAAAGAGGTTGTTTGTACCCTAGCTAAACGGTGCATTGCTAGGGAACCAACGGGTTTGTTGATAGCTGTTAAATTCGTACCAAAAAACAGGATATCTAAGTCGTCGGCGCGGATGGTTTGGACTTGCGATGCAAAGTCTTTCGGGAGTGCAACCAGCTTGTCGGCGCGACTTTGACAGTATTGTTCTAATTGGTGGCCGCTGGTGTTGAGGGCGTACAGGTAAATCTCGAACTGGTTGCGGTTTAAATGCTCGAAAACCGGGATGGTGGCGAAGGTTTCGGTTTGCGGCGCGAAATGGTCGCTGATGATGCCGAGGCGGATTTTTGTGCGGTTGGGCGATCGCGCCGGGAAGATACAATCAATAGAACAACCGCGATTTTTCAGCGCAAACTCGATAATCTCTGCCCGTTTGGTATAAATATCGCGCAGGTTTTCCGTCGTAAAGTACAGCGGAATAAAGTTAGCAATTTGCGCGAACAACAAAGCAATATTCTGCCACAGAGGCGACTCGGAATTCTTGAACAAATTCCTATGTACGTAATCAATCCATCCTCGAATAAATTGATAGTAACTCTCTGCTTCTCCTTTTGTTTGAAAAAGGTTAGGACAGGTGAACATGAATTTGAGATATTCGTTGGCGAACCAGTTAGGAATTGTCGCGCGATCGTAGTCGATCGGCAATTGGTCGGCGCGACGGTACAGCATCGCTGCTAGCAGGTAATTGATAGCTTTCGGGTCGTTAAATCCTTTCGCCACATTGGCGGCTAATTCCCTCGCAAAAGTCTCTTCTGCATCGGTTAGCGGTTCATCTCTAATCTCGCTGGCAAGCAGGGCTTGGTGCTGTTTTCCTGTATCCCCCGCAAAGGCACTTGCCACTTGTTCGGCTGATAAATTCAGCCAAATATCAGCAATTTGTTTGCGGGTAGTTCGAGTGTTTACCGCAGCAGATGTGTTGCTTGACTCTTGCGATTGCCGAGCGGTAGAGCTGGAAAATCCGGTGGAAGGTTGATGAGATTCACCAAGTAATAATAGTGAAACTAATGCCTCTTTTAATTGGGCCGATTGACTGCATTTGAGTCCTTCTCGAATTTGAGCGATCGCCGCCTCAGATTCTCCATCTGTCAGGAGTTTTTTAGCTGTCTCCAAAGCATAGAAAGCATAGTGTTCTCGGGCTTGATTCGATAACTTATCGGCGATCGCCCTTGGCAAATATGATTGAGAAATGTCGATCGATCTTCGCACATCAGCAATTAGCCCGCCCGACTTCAGCAAGCGAGTATTGTCTGACGAAGTATGCTGGCGATACCAAGCCAGCGGTTCCGGTTCGTACCAAATCGGATAATGCACTGCAACTCGCTTCCACATCTCCCAATCAGAAGCAGCACCAGCTTGAGGGCAAAAACCTCCCAAACTTTCGTAAACACTGCGTTTAACTGCGATGGGAGAAGCTTGCAAGCGACACATCACAATAATCTGTTCCAACCAATCAGTCAGTACCCCTGGAGTTTCTCTTTCTAACCAAGATACCCAACGCTGATTTCCCGCTTCGTCTGTATAAATGTGGCGGCAAAAAGCTGCACCCACACTCGGTTCTTTTTCTATACCTTCTCGCAAGCGGCTGTAAAATCCCGGCAATACAACATCGTCGTCGTGCAAAATGTGCACCCACTCACCGCGCGATCGCTGAATGCAGAGATTAAAGATAGCAGTTTGACCGATATCTTGCTCTGGATGTCGGTAAAAATTAACTCGTCCACCGCCTACAGCATTAACAATAGCCTCCATTTCATCTTGGATAGATTGGTTCGAGCAATCGTTAACAACTTCTATTTGCATTTCCTCAGCATTAGGAGCCTGTTGCAGCACACTTTTTAACGCTTGCTCCAAATATTTTACCCGGTTGTAAGTAGGAATCATTACAGACCAAAAAGGTCGGTGAATATTAGAAGCAACAGGAGAAATTTGCGCCACTTCTAAAGCCGCAGCCGGAACAACAGGAACAGCAGTAACATTTACCTGCTGTTTTTTTCCTCCAGCTAACAGTTGCATCCAGTCTGCCGCTTGATTAGCATCACTCATCCGATTTTTAACTTCAGAGTTCAATAAATTAAAGTACGAACTGTGTAAAATTTTCTGGTGCAATCTTTGGACATCTTGCACTATTTCTCCCTTCAGCAAGTTTTCTCTTGTCAGTTGATTGAGGTGAACGCGCCAGTTGGATAAACTTTTGTTGACAAAACCAATTTTGTAGTGGCTCATAATTCTGAACCACATTTCAACATCAACTAATTGCTGCAATTCTACATCAAAAAATCCGACGCGATCGAAAACATCCCTTCTAATCAAAACTGTACTCGGTTCTCCAATTTTATTAATCGGATTGTTCAACAGATTAGGATCTGCCAGCAGTGTTTTGCCATCTTGTACTCGCTGCAAGTTTGACCAGTTTTGAGATATTTCTAAAGCACCTCTACCGATTGCTTGACAAGCCGCATCGGAGTTAGCGTCTCCTGCTAGCAAAACTCCCCGCCGCGAAAACACCAAACCTATTTGCTCGTCTTGTTCTGCTAAATTTACCAGTTCGGCAATACAATCCGGTTCTAGCAAATCATCTTGACATAACAGCTTAATATATTTCCCTTTTGCCTGAGAAATACAGTGATTCCAATTTTTAACTAATCCAAATTTCTCGTGCACAGAAAATTTGAACTCGCCGGGAAACTTGTCAGTGAGTGACTTAGCAATGGCCATTGTGCGATCGGTCGAACCGTCATCTGAAATAATAATTTCTAGATGGGGATAAGTCTGAGCCATAGCGCTAAAAAGTGCCTCGCTCAGATATTTCTCGCCGTTATAAGTAGGAATACAAATGCTAACTAAAGGCTGCATTCTTTCGATCGGGTTTAACTGTTCGTGCAGCTTTTTCACTAAATACTGGCTGAAGCAAGGATCGCGATCTATTAAATTTTTCCATCTTGATACCATTAATTTAGACGCTGCTGCTTCAATCTTTAACTGTTCTTCATCACTCAGTTCAAACGCCCAACCTTTTAATTCTTGATGCCAGACTTTGGTGTGACTTATATATATATTGTGATAGCCCTGAGCCATCATTTTTAAACATAAGTCAATATCGCTGAATACAATGGGTAAATTTTCATCAAAACCGCCGCTGCTGGTAAATACTTCCCGGCGACACATCAAGCACGATCCGGTAACAGCGGAGACATTATTAGTAAATCCTATGTGTACTATGTCCTCATACTCTAATACCTTCTTAACTCCCTTGTAGGCATGACTGGCAATCCCGTTCACACCTAAGATAAATCCTGTATTTTGGATAGAATTATCAGGATATAGCAACAGCCCTCCCACAGCGCCAATTGACTGTCTTTGAGCTTGCTCGACCATACCATTGAGCCAGTCTCCCTCCCTGATTTCGGTATCGTTATTTAAAAAGAGTAAGTAATCTCCTTGGGCTTTTTGTACGCCAAAGTTATTAAGGCGAGAATAATTGAATGGAATGTCTGATCGGTAGCATTTAAACTTATTTGGCTGTAAAGTTAGCCACTTGTTGATAAAATTATTGGTTTCAACTTCTACACTGCCATTGTCTATTACCACCACTTCGTAATTAGGATACGAAGTTAGGGCAAAAATTGATTGTAAACATTTATTTAAAATACTCCCAAAATCCCTGGTAGGAATGATAATACTAACCAGTTTGTAACTCTCGATTGCGTACCGAACAGTATAGTGACCGGGGTAATTTTGATGCGCTATAACTTGTCCGGCTTCCCCTCTTCTGTGAATTGTATCTGTGATGGCTCTCGCTGCTGCTTCGTAGGCATAAGGTTTAGCATCCCTAGAAGCAGAGGCAGATTCGGGGTGAAATCTCCAGTGGTAAAGGATTTTAGGTATGTGGAATATTTTGTTAGTTTTTTCTGTAAGCCTCAAAACCAGATCGTAATCTTGACTGCCATCATAATCTGCTCTAAATCCACCGATTTCGTTAATTAGCGATCGCCGGTAAGTACCCAGATGGCAAGTATACATCCGAGACAAAAATGAATCGGGACACCAATCTGGCTTGTAACAGGGAAGACAAAAATTGTTGCGCTCGTCTACCTTATCTTCATCGGAATAAATCATGTCTGCATCGGGATGCTGGTTCAGCAGCATTACCACTTCCTGCAAAGCATCTGCTGTGAGCAAATCGTCGTGATCTAGCAGCGATATAAACTCACCAGTTGCTAATTGCAGTGCCGAATTTGACGCGCGAGATATGTGACCGTTTTTACTTCTAAGAATTCCCTTAATTCTTGCATCTTTTGCCGCATATTCTTCTAAAATTAGCTTGACATGAGGCTGTGTAGAAGCATCATCAGCAATGCACAATTCCCAGTGAGTGTAGGTTTGATTTAAAACAGATTGAATTGCTTCTCTCAAAAACTGCTCTGGTGTATTGTAAACTGGCATCACAATACTGATAAGCGGCTGATATTTCAACTGATTTGTAGAATTCATTTCTGGGAAACCTCTGTGTTAAATAATTAATTTTGAGCTTACTTGTCTTGAAAAATGCTGCTGTTAGCAGCCAATTAGCTCAGGTACGAGGGGAGCATCTCAGTTTTGATTTTATAGCGTGCGAGCTTAATATCTCACACAGTAAATTTTTTCAAAAAGGAGATGCTCCCACTCGGTAAGCCAGCCAAAACCCGTTTCCTACCTTGCTGTCGGGATCTTCGGTACCTAGCAGTTGCCAATTCACAGCCGGAATGCCGTCATTAGCTGTTTTGAGATTCTCAAAGAATTTTCTTAGAGTTGTTGAGGTAAATTTCCAGTAGTGCCCGCCTTTACCACCATATAAATTCTCCGCTGGAGCAGTCTCGATCGTCCATTTTTCTCGGTGTGCTTTAATTAATTGCCCGTAGGTAGATAGGGGGCGATTGTCTCCGGCGAGAGCATCCGGCTGGGGGACAATCATCACCACATATCCCCCAGGCTTGAGAACTCTTTGCCATTCTAATAAAGCAGATATGGGATCGGGAATGTGTTCAAATACGTGACTGGATAAAACAAAATCCTGGCTGTTGTCTTTGACAGGAATGTTGTCTGCTTCGCCGTACATATCGATCTTTGTCGGTTGCTCTCCCATGTTAACTTGGTTGTCTTGAAACAAATCTTCGTCAAATTTTGGAGCAACATTAATTGCATTCACTCCGTAGGGATTGTGCGAGGCTGCTCCCAGTTCGACTCCTGAGAGTCCTGTCAATAACTGGAGGGTTGGTTGGTGCAGTGGAAATTTCATGGCAATCTTTGAGTTGCAGTACAATTTTAAATATTTAGCGTCGAATCAAGAATCCAGCAGTTGCAAAAGTAAAGCCAAATTTCTGTTCGCGCAAATCATCTCTTTGATAATCATCAGGGTAAATGGCAAAATATTCTTCCATTGCTTCGTATGGCCCTTCTCCCCATCCGGGCAAAACTGGGTGTCCGTTTATATTGCTATCTTCAACTACGACGTAATCGCCTGTTTGCAGTAGCGGTCGCAGCAGTTGCATCTCGCCCAAAACGTGCTGCTTTTCATGGTTGCTGTCCAGGATAGCAAATATCGGCCCGGGAAATTCTCTGCGTAATTCGACTATTCTTTGAGAAACTTGAGGGGCGGTTGAGGATGACAGCATTAACTCGATGCGGGGATGATTTCTCACTTGGGGATTGAGAGATGTATGGTCAATATCTACCGAAAACACTTGAGATTTATTATTGATTTTTTCAAGGAGCGAGGCAAAAAATAAAGTACCTCCACCATAGAAACTGCCAAATTCTACGATCAAACTAGGTTTCAAATCCCAGATGATTTCTTGGTAACTCCACATATCGCTGGGAGATTTTAGTGCTTTGACTCCTGCCCATGTGGTGGTATTCCAAATTTGGTTGTTGTAGTACCACAAATGATAGCGCAGGCTTGCGTCTGTTGTCGAAGCGAGCTGATTTTTTGAGAGTTGATATTTGATTTTTCCCAACAAACACAAAGCATCTGAATTGTCTGGCTGACTGTCAAGAATTTTGGTACAAATTAACTCTGCCTGAAAGTGGTCGCCACAATTATATAAATTAGTTGCCACTATAATATTATCTGCGAGGTTGTGCATATCAGTTAAAAAGCCAGTTATTTCAATTTTCCTATGCGGCGTTTTTTCTGTGCCGAAGATGGCGATCGCCTCATGTATATTTTTTCTCAATACCCCAGCGCTCAAACTGCTGTCAGCTTGGTAGAGTACATCAGCCAACCGCATCCGCACTCAGAAAATCTGAACTGTTGCCGCGCTGAGTCAGGTAGTTGCCGGGGCTTCACTACCGCTATACATTTGTTCTGCCTCAAAAACAGCAAGAGATTGCACCCATATTACCTCTAACTCAAGCATCGATCGCGATGCGCGCTTGATTGAGACGACGATCGTCCATCTCCCTCTTGGCCTCAACTCGTTACCCACTCAATCGGCACATTGACAAAAATCACTCGATCGTGTAAGCAAAAATTTACCTTTTGCGAGGAAAGCATTTCATCACCTGACGCAGTGAAGCCACGTTCGGTTTCCACCACCATGCAAGCAAGATCGCCCTAACGGGGATTCTTGCAGGCCGCAAACAAGTTACAATTACGTTAAGATTGATGAACATAAATAAAAAATCCCAAACTGTAGGGACTAAATAATTAGGAGGATCGACCTCGGTGAATAAACGGTGGAGAAACGCTGGACTGTACGCACTGCTGGCTATTGTAGTCATTGCCCTAGCCACGGCATTTTTTGACAAACAGCCCCCAAGCCGGGAAGTTTGGAAGTACAGCCAATTCATTCAGGAAGTAGAAGGCAAGAGAGTAGACAAAATAAATATCAGTTCCGATCGCAGCAAAGCCCTCGTAACGGCTCAAGATGGCAACAAGGTACTCGTCAACCTGCCGAACGACCCCGAACTGATCAACATCCTGACCAAAAACAACGTAGACATTTCAGTTCTGCCCCAAAGCGACGAAGGTTTCTGGGTAAAAGCCCTCAGCAGCCTGTTCTTCCCGATCCTGCTGTTAGTGGGACTGTTTTTCTTGGTGCGGCGCGCCCAAAACGGGCCCGGCAACCAAGCCATGAACTTCGGCAAATCCAAAGCTAGAGTTCAAATGGAACCTCAAACTCAGGTGACATTCGGCGACGTAGCCGGCATCGAACAAGCCAAGCTAGAACTCGCAGAAGTCGTGGACTTCCTGAAAAATGCCGATCGCTTCACCGCAGTCGGAGCAAAAATCCCCAAAGGCGTGCTTCTGGTAGGCCCTCCCGGAACAGGCAAAACCTTGCTCGCCAAAGCAGTTGCTGGCGAAGCAGGCGTTCCCTTCTTCTCGATTTCCGGTTCAGAATTTGTGGAAATGTTCGTAGGTGTGGGTGCTTCCCGCGTCCGCGACTTGTTTGAACAAGCTAAAACCAACGCTCCTTGTATCGTATTTATCGATGAAATTGACGCGGTAGGCCGCCAGCGGGGAGCTGGTTTGGGCGGCGGTAACGACGAACGGGAACAAACCCTGAACCAGTTGCTGACCGAAATGGACGGTTTTGAAGGCAATACAGGCATCATTTTGATTGCTGCTACGAACCGCCCCGACGTGCTGGATGCTGCGCTGCTGCGTCCGGGCCGTTTCGATCGCCAAGTTGTGGTCGATCGCCCCGACTTCGGAGGCCGCCTCGAAATTCTCAACGTTCACGCCCGCGGCAAAACCTTGTCGAAAGATGTGGACTTGGAAAAAATCGCCCGCCGCACTCCCGGTTTCACCGGTGCCGATTTGGCTAACCTGCTGAATGAATCGGCAATTTTGGCAGCCCGCCGCAACTTGACCGAAGTCTCGATGGATGAAGTCAACGATGCGATCGACCGCGTGCTCGCCGGCCCGGAAAAGAAAGACCGCGTGATGAGCGAAAAGCGCAAAACCTTAGTAGCCTACCACGAAGCCGGTCACGCTTTAGTCGGTGCCCTGATGCCTGACTACGATCCAGTGCAGAAAATTAGCATTATCCCCCGCGGCCGCGCTGGCGGTTTGACTTGGTTCACACCGAGCGAAGATCGGATGGATTCTGGCTTGTATTCTCGCTCTTACTTGCAAAATCAAATGGCGGTAGCTTTGGGCGGCCGCATTGCTGAAGAGATTGTCTTCGGGGAGGAAGAAGTCACGACTGGCGCTTCCAATGACTTGCAGCAAGTGGCAAGAGTAGCGCGGCAAATGGTAACTCGCTTCGGAATGAGCGATCGGTTAGGCCCTGTAGCTCTCGGTCGCCAACAAGGGAATATGTTCATGGGTCGCGATATCATGGCCGAACGGGACTTTTCTGAAGAAACCGCTGCCACGATCGACGATGAAGTCCGCTTGTTGGTAGAGCAAGCTTACCTGCGCGCTAAAGACGTGCTGGTTGGCAACCGCCACGTCCTAAACTCCTTGGCAGATATGCTAATAGAAAAGGAAACTGTGGATGCTGATGAATTGCAAAATTTGCTAGCCAACAGCGATGTCAAGATGGCAACAATTGCCTAATTGATTTGGGATTTAAGATTTAAAATTTTGGATGGAATCTAAAGTTTGAAATCAATAATTGGGGTGATTCTGGGATTGTCTGGAATCGCCCCAATTTTTTATAGTAGGGTGCGTCGCTGCGACAATTCTCGCTATTTGCAGTTATCCCAGAGGGACGCACCCTACCCCTACCTACTAAACCTTGATTGTCCTGCCTGATTTTGGCTGACGAGCTTTGGCAACAACGGCACTGCTCATACTTTTTACCATTAGCAATAACATGACCGACAAACCCAGGCCTACTACATCATTAAGCAAGAACAACCATAAAGGCTCTATTTCTGGACTCTGCCTCTGCATTCTTGAAAATTCACGGTTCAACATATTTGAGGCAATAGTTAAAGCATAAAACCCTCCGATCAGGGGATTTATATACTCGGCAAACTTTGCTAATTCTCCCCCTTCCTGATTAAATCTGTTGGCAAATGTTGAGAGTGCATTCCAAATTCCCCATATACTGTATATCGGTATGAGAAATCTTGCCATCGCTCCTCCTGGGGTGATAGGATAATCATTGAAAAGAACCTTGAGATCGACGTGCAAGCGATATAGCCAGACTAGAAAAAGCACGAACAAAATCAAGGCGACAAGAATTGTAACAATCAACAAAATCTGCTGCAAACCTTGAAGTGGCGCCTCAATCGTTGGTGCAATTGCTTTCACCGAAGTTAAAAGCAGGGAAACGACGTTTAACGAGACGTTAGCCCAAGCGAACTGCATTAATAATCGACTAACTCCGTGGGACTTGAGAGGAGTAGCTGCATCAGAATTCTTCATTAGGTCTCCCAGAAAATTTGCCGCAGGAGGCTGCACCCACAGCAGACACGACTATATTAGTTTACATTTTTTTGTAGAGAGCAGCAACGGGTAACTTCTTCCCAAGGAACTCTTGGTTCATCTTTTCTAGATTCAATAGTCAGACAGTCGTAAACATCCTCCCAAAGTTCGCCGTGCTTCTAGAAGTCAAGTAGCACCGCAATTTTTTCGCCTTGAGAATCAACTAAAAACTGAAAGTCTGTCGGTTCGCCACATTCGGCCAGCACGTCGGCCCAAAATGCACTGTGTTCTTTGAGGTCAACAATTGCAGCGGTTTTGTTGCCTAGATTGTCTGTTAAAAATTGCACGCCGCGCATATTGTAGTTTGGCATATATCGGAGTTAGTAATGTGTACTAAAATTATATGGGAGTCAGAATGATATGAGTGTCAAATTTAAGCTCGTTCCCAATTTAAAATCCTTCGACTGAGCGATCGCACCGAAGTCTAAAATCTAAAATCTAAAATCTAAAATTGTATGAATCGTCAATCTTGGTTGGCACAACTCAAAAAACACCGCGCCATCGCCGTGATCCGTTCCTCCGAAAAGGAACTCGCTTGGCAGATGGCATCAGCGGTAGCAGTAGGCGGATTTTTGTTTATTGAAATTACTTGGAACACTCACAAAGCTGCTGAATTAATTGCCGAACTCCGCTCGGAATTTCCTACTTTTAGTATTGGTACTGGCACTTTATTAAACTTAGAACAGTTGCAGGAAGCCATAGATTGCGGCGCTCAATTTTTGTTTACTCCGCACACAGATGTAGCTATGATTAAAACAGCAGTTGATGCCGGAGTGCCGATCGTCCCCGGTGCTTTTTCTCCCACGGAAATTGTGACAGCGTGGCAAGCAGGCGCTACCTGCGTTAAAGTGTTTCCGATATCGGCTTTGGGAGGCGCAGCTTACCTGAAAAGCCTGCAAGGCCCTCTGGGACACATTCCTTTGATTCCCACTGGCGGGGTGACAGTGGAAAATGCGAAGGTATTTATTGACGCTGGGGCGATCGCCGTTGGTTTGGCGGGAGACTTATTTCCCAAACACTTAGTGGAAAATGGAGATTGGCGGGCGATCGGTCAAATTGCCCGAACTCTTACCAAAAAGTTAACAACTTGTTAAGCCCTCTTTCCCAATCTAAAATCTATAATCTACAATCTAAAGTAGTACAAGCTAATCTAAAATCTACAATTTCAAGTCTAAAATCGTTTTGGGTGTGAGGAATGAACAGCATTATCAACTCAACTTACTTTCGCCGCGCCGGCATTTTCTGTGCCGGCTGCGCCCTCACAGTTGCTGCATTTTGTGGCGGGCAAAATCCTGCAATTGCCGGCTCGCAGCACAACAAAATTGCCAATAGAATTATGCAGTTGCAGCAGTCCAGTCAGCGCTGGATTGAAATTGATTTGTCAAGACAAAGATTAACAGCTTGGGAAGGAAGCAAACCTGTTTATGCGGTGACTATTTCCAGCGGCAAATCATCGACTCCCACCCGCACGGGAACCTTTGCCGTTCAAACCAAATACCGCGTTGCCAGAATGACAGGGCCGGACTACGATGTGCCCGACGTTCCCTATACAATGTATTACGACGGAGGAATGGCAATTCACGGCGCTTACTGGCACAATTTGTTTGGCAATCCCGTCACTCACGGCTGCACGAATGTAGCTGTAAATCACGCTAAATGGCTGTTCAATTGGGCCTCGGTGGGGACACCCGTGGTTGTGCACAAATCTGAAATTTAGACCCTTGGGCATTGGGCATTGGGCATTGGGCATAGTCAAACACTATTCAATCTGTTAGAACCCCTACTTCTTAAAGAAGTCGGGGTTCTGGGTACTATGTTTTTTTAGGTGTGCTTACTTAACTGCTGCTTTTAACAACAATCCCAATTGTATAAAACCTTACTAAAATCTAATTCTCTGAGTGCTGATTCATTAATAAAAAAGTTACCGACACCACTGTCTCCCCACATGATATCTACTGTCTCATTGGCATCGGTATCCATTTGGAATAGAAGAATATCTAGCTTTTGTTTTTGCTCAGATGTATTACTATATTTTCTTGCGTCGTCTTGTGTAAAATAAGGATAACCACCTATTTTATGACCAAAGGAATGCGATATTTCTCGGTACTCATCCTCAATTTCAGGGTTCATAAATAACTCTTCAATTTCCGCTCCTAAAATTTGTGTAAATTGGTAGTCACTGGTACTAATCGGCGCATATTTTTTAGTAAATTGCAAGCCGTAACAGCTCTGAACAGGAAAATATTCTGGTTCCGGCAAAAAATCATAATTGGTAATGATGTTTTCAACTTTGAAGTCGGGCTGAGGAAAATAGATTATTTTGAATTGGTCTTCGATTGTATGATTATCTGCATTGGCAGAATTGTCCAAATTTAAACCATATAGGTCATCGTCAGCTATATAAAACTGCAAAATTCCGCGATCGGGAAAACCATCTAAAGGCAGTATTTCATCAAAGTTGAGTTGTGCTAGCAAGAATAAATATTTACCGTCAGGAGTTTTTGGATACTCAAAGCCTTTAGGTAAATAGGGCAATCCCCCAAATTTACTCTGCCACAAATTAACCCGAGCATTATTCTGGATTTTAATTTCAATGTAAGGTTTAATGGTAGCTTCGATTCGGTCGCGATACTTTTCTAGTTCGGGAGAGAGTGGAAATTCTAGTTTGTAGTTCATCTGCTTTTAATAATTTTAGTCATGGACACACTCCATCAAAGAAACCGGGTTTTTCACTTAATCTGCGGGCTGCAACGAAGGATTTTCGTAAAAAACCCGGTTTCTGAGATCCCATGCGTTCAGGAATGCTTAACTTAGCTGCACCATGGGTTTATCCTCCAACAAAGTTTGATTTGTCAGCAAATCTTCCACGGTAATGCGTAAAAAGCGCTGTTCGTCAACGCGAAACAAAATTTTGACGCGATCGCCCCCCGGATACCCCGGCGGTGTCAATTGCGCGATACTGCGAGCTCCATCTTTGTCATTTAGCGGCTGTACCGAGGTTTGGCCCGCGATTTGGCGAGTAATAAGCCTGTCGCCGTCAAAATATATCTCCGTGCCGCCAGTTTCCGCTCCCAATTCACCGATAATTAATTCAATACTCGGCTGATTTTCTAAAGAAGCTCCCAAGACTAATTCTACCGGTTCGCTCATCGGATAAGACTGGCCGGATTTGATTAAACTGTGCCAACTGTGGCAATTTTCGCGGCGGTTCCAGTAGCGAATTCCGTAACTGTGATAGAGAAAATCTTTGATTTCTATGCCTTGACTCAGTTGCAGAGCACCTTGGGCGATCGCCTCAAAGGGTTTGTCGCACCGAATCTTTGCCGGCTCGAAATATTGCTCCACCCAACGCTTTACGGCGGGAATTTGAACAGTACCGCCAACGAGCAAAACTGCATCAATGTCGTCAATTTCTAAGCCTTGGCGGCGCGCTTGCTGCAATACTTGATTCATGCACTCGTCGAGGTTGTCAAAAAACTGATGTTCGGCGAGGATAGATTCAAAGCGCGATCGGTCTAATTCTAATTCGTAACTCTCAAAATTTTCATCATCAAAATAAACTTCAACCGCCTGATTTACCAAAGATAACTGAATCTTTAACCGTTCTGCCAATCTCGTTGTAATCGGAGATTTGGCCAGCCCTTTTGTTTTGACAAAATAGTCAACCAGCCAATTATCAATATCCGAACCGCCCAAATTTTGTCCGGCTTTAGCCAAAACCCGAGCAACTTTTGCCTTTTGTGCGGAAGATTCAGCTAATAATTTTTCGCCCCATTTGAGCAGAAAACCCAGGGGCTTTTGGCCAGCAGAAATGTCGAGGCGCACTAAAGAAAGGTCGAGAGTTCCGCCGCCGAAATCAATGACTAAGAGAATTTCGCGATCGGCTAAACCATAGCCCAAAGCAGCCGCCGTCGGTTCGTCCAACATCCGCACCTGTTCTACTTGCAGAGATTCAGACACTTTACCCAACCAATGGCGGTAAGCTTCAAAACTATCTACAGGCACTGTAAAAATCAAAGAATCTACCGGCAAGGGCAGTTCGCGAATTGAGCTGACAATTTTGCTCAAATACCACTCACCTACTCGTACAAAATCCACAATTTGCCCGTCTAGTTCCGGCACAAAACCCTGAACCGAAGTGCCAATTCCTCGCTTGAAATTGCGGAAAAACCGAGAATCTCCACTCAGATCGAGACCTCTGTCGCGGACTTGTTGACCGAGTATTATTTTATTTTGAGCAGCGTCCTCAACGTAGAGCAAACTGGGAATTAGGGGCGGGTTTTGAGCTGAGATTGCCGACAATCCCGGTAATTTCAAAGTTTCTGGCTGCTGGATGGCCTGATTCCAGCGAGCGACGACGGTGTTGCTAGTTCCAAAGTCAATGGCGATCGTCATTGGGCCAAAATACACAGCTATTAGGGATTAGATTATATTATGGTATTTTGAGCCGCAAATGCAAAGAGGCGATCGAATTGTTCTTACATGAACATTTTGTTGCAACTGAAAAGGCACGCCACTTTGATAAGCGGCACAAAACTCCCCTGTCTGCAGCAGCCAAGCTTTTACCTTCGATCTCAATACAATTTTTCAAATGTAGCGTAAAAAATGCTGGATAATGGCGATCGCAAAACAGCACTCTTAGCTATCACATTGCTTGTCCCTGCCGCCAGTATTGGTGCAGTAACAGCATTGTATATTGGCGGAAGCTGGGGACAAACACTGTCAGTTTTGTGTCAAGTTTGGTTGCTGGTTTTTCCGATCGCGTGGTCTGTTTTTGTCGATTGCATTAACCTGCGTTTCTCCCTCCCCAAGCGCCGAGAATTGCTGGCTGGAGCTGTTTGGGGAATATTCATGTTTGCGGTGATTGTGGGTATCTACAGCCTTTTCGGTCAGCACTGGATCGATCCTGTAACTGCTAAAGAAAAAGCGCAGCAATTGGGTATTAGCAGCCCTAATATTTACTTGATAATTGAAGCATATTTTGTGCTAGTTAATTCACTGATTGAAGAATTTACTTGGCGGTGGTTTGTCTGCAACAAATGCCAGATTTTGATACCTGGAAAAAAAGCAATATTTCTCAGTGCATTATTTTTCACCCTCCACCACATTTTTGTAATCGCAGCCTACAGCGATTGGCACGGTGTGATTTTAGGCTCATTAGCTGTCTTCGCCGCCGGAATAATTTGGTCGCAGTGTTATCTGACTTATCGTTCGCTTTGGTCTAGTTATATCAGCCACGCGATCGCCGATTTAGCGCTAGCAATTATTGCTTGGCAAATTCTTTTTAAATAGCTAATTTTTTAGCGATAATCGCTGGTAATTATACAGTGAAATTTTACATTTTATCCAACTAGCTCTCCCGACTAATATCTCCCGCAATGATCAGACATAATTTATTTGCGAATAAGCGTTTAAAGTTCCAAATTCGTACTGCCCTACCGCAGACTTGTCCGCAGGAGTATCTGTGTTTTCCAAAAAGCATTTTTTTTATTATAGAACCCATTTGACATCTTTTGTAAAATCCTTACAGAGCAACTATTCTAGCCTAAATCTAGGATTTTACTGATTCGGCCCAAACCTAGTTGTGGTAATAAGTCTGGAATAGATGTCAAATGGGTTCTATAGTTATGAAAATTACTTTTGTCCTTTCTACCCTCGGTCTTACGGGTGGGATGAGGGGAATATCCTGTGGCGTATTTGCCGCTGCCACCTGTTACTGGGTATAATAAAGAACCTAGACAAGACCAACTCAAAGAATTTTACAGAAAATGCGATGCTTGGCTGTTTTCCAGCAGCTCCGAAGGCTTCGGTTTGGCAATTTTAGAAGGGATGGCTTGCGGTAGGTACTCCAGTCATCGGTACGACCGTTGGTGCAGCTCCAGAATTGCTGGCTGGCGGGGGCGGAATCCTGGTCAAGCCAGAAGACCCAGAGGATATGGCAAAGGCGATCGAGTAAATTTGTCAGTTATCTGATGCCGAATGGCGGGTAATGTCCGAGACTGCTTTGGAAACGGTGATCAATTATACTTGGAAGGATGCGACCGACCTATTCTAGGCTGCACTGGACACGGCTCTGGAAGGTCAGCCACAATTAACGAAGAATGCGTAAAATTGAGGTGGATTTAAAAGCTCGGGGTTGGGCGATCGTTTAATCGAGAACTTCGATCGGGCAAATTGAGTTCTCTTTCTGCAATTTTACTGCAAAAAAAAACTATGGTTGCATTAATCCCAATTGCTCTGTTCGGCTGGCTTCCGATCGTTTTTTATCTGTTTGTGAGATTTCCGCCTCACCGGGCGGTAATTATCAGTTTTATTGTAGCGTGGCTATTTTTGCCACAAGCTTCTTATCCCATCCCCCTGTTGCCGCCTTATGACAAAGTTTCGGCATCTTGCTACGCAATTTTGCTTGCTACTATTGTCTACGATACTTCGCGCCTCACCACTTTTAAGCCCGGTTGGCTAGACGTGCCAATGGTAATTTGGTGTTTGTGTCCCATTCTTTCACAAGTTACTAATGGCGGCAGCCCGATTTCTCCGACTTTCACCCAAATCGTTACTTGGGGTCTACCTTATTTTGTAGGACGCTTGTATTTCGGTAGTTTAGACGGGCTGCGACAACTAGCGATCGGCATGTTTGCCGGTGGGTTGGTCTACATTCCTTTTACTTTAATTGAAGGAGTTAAAGGCCCAATTCTGCACCAAATGGTTTACGGTGTCAATGCCTTTGAGGACTGGGGTCAAGCAAGGCGTATGGGGGGGTGGAGACCGGTAGTATTTATGCAGCACGGTTTGATGGTGGGCGTGTGGATGATGACAGCCGCCTTAATCGGAGTTTGGCTTTGGCAAACTGGGACGCTGAAAAAGTTTCAGGGCCGCAACATCAAGACTCTAGTAATTGTATTAACTATTGCTTTTTTCTTGTGCCGTTCTACTGGCGCTTACAGTTTATTTGCGTTCGCATTAATCGTATTATTTTCAGCGAAATTCTTTCGCACCTCTTTGCCCCTGTTATTCATAATTGGATATATAGCATTTTATCTTTACATAGCAGCATCGGGTCAATTTTCTAGTCACGACGTGATTGACTTCATCACTCAAATATTTGGCGAAGAACGAGCATCCTCTCTGAAGTATAGATTTGACATGGAAGAAATATTGGGGGCAAAAGCACGGCAAGCATTTATTTTTGGTTGGGGAGATTCGGGTGGAAACCGCGTGTACAACGAGTACGGTAAAGATATCTCGGTGACCGACAGTTTATGGATTCTTGCATTTGGGGTCCACGGTGTAGTCGGTTTAGCTAGTTTATTTTCTTCATTGTTGCTTCCTGTTGTCGTCTTTTGCCTGTCCAAGTATCCCGCCAGAACCTGGGCTCATCCCAAAGTAGCGCCCGCTGCGGTCTTGGCAGTGTCCTTAACTATGTACGTGTTTGACTGTGTTTTGAACGCTATGGTTAACCCGATTTTTGCGGTCATTGCTGGAGGACTATCGAGTTTGCTTTTAAAAGCTCCAGAAAGTCTTAAAACCAAGAAAACCATGTCCCCGTCCAGAAGAAAGTCGTTGGTTCACCAAAAATCAGGATGATTTTGAGGAAGGCGAGCCGATCGCACTCACAGCTTAAATATATCTGGCATTCGCTGCATACACAAACTAAAAAACCTACCTTTTTTGCCCCAAACCTAGTTCGGGAGTTGCGCTCTCTTTCTCAATTGCTCAACATTAATTTACAATCTTTTAACTATTCGCACGAAATAGTCTTGTTTAGAAAATTGTGCTGCGAATTGTAAACAAAAAAAATGGCTTGATACACTTTTTGCTAAAACTAGGTGATTCTTTACACAATCTTTAAAATTCATTACTAGACAGGTAGGGTATACGGGCATATACTGAATAAAGTATATTCACCCCCCGCGCCCAAAAAATGAAAATACGAGGTTGCCGTGTGGGTTAGAGTTTGACTTGCCGTTTAATATAAAGGGTGAAAGGAAATAACAAATGAAAACCGTTAATTTATTGAATGTCTCCATAGATAACCTGTCAATAACAGAATTGTTTGAAAAACTCGATAGCGAAGGCGGTGTTGTATTTACGCCCAATGTAGACCACTTGATTAAGTTGCAGTATGACCGGGACTTCTATGAAGCTTACAATCAATCTAGTTATCGAGTATGCGACAGTCAAATATTGATGTATGCCTCAAAATTCTTGGGTACCCCAATTCAAGAAAAAATTTCAGGTTCGGACTTGTTTCCTGCATTTTATATGTATCACAAGGATCGCGAGAACATGAAAATATTTTTGCTCGGAGCGGCTGAAGGTATTGCGAAGAAAGCCCAGGAAAAAATTAATCAAAAAATTGGCAGACAAATAGTCGTTGAAGCACTTTCTCCTTCTTTTGGATTTGAAAAAAATGAGGAAGAATGCGAAAAAATAATTGACGCTATCAATAAATCAGGAGCTACAGTTCTGGCCATAGGAGTGGGATCTCCAAAGCAAGAGAAGTGGTTGATTAAATACCAGAGCAAATTTACACATATCAAAATTTTCTTAGCCGTAGGTGCAACCATTGATTTTGAAGCTGGTTGCAAAGCAAGATCGCCCAAATGGATGAGCGAAGTTGGCATTGAATGGGCGTACCGACTGTTAAGCGAACCGAGAAGGTTGTGGAAAAGATATTTGATAGACGGCCTGCCTTTTTTTCGATTAATAGTCGAACAAAAATTAGGGTTTTATAAAATGCCTTTCTTTCATTGACAGCAAAAACACGAAGCTAGAATGGTAAGGATGCTCCTCAAAACTGGATTGACAAATCATACCATTTTAGATTTTAGATTGAAGAATTGGGAATGATTTACTGAAGATTAGTTTGGAGTTTGCCTGTAGTTGCATTTTTGGGAAAATTGGTATCAATAACGTCAATAAAGCTGAGTATGAGCTTTAGCGTTTGACTTCGGGTTTGTAAGAAAGATGCAAGCTGTGGATAGCCCGATCGCCCTTTCTGCCAAAAATCTGCATTTTTTGCTGGACAATGCCAGTAAAATCGGAAGGAAACCTTTTTTGGAAATCCCTAATTAGGGATGCAACGGATGAATCTGCCTTCTTTCTTGTGGTTGTGGAAAATAGCGGCTTGGTCAATGGGTATTTCCCTCTTAGCTTACCTGTTGCTGGCCGTTACTGGAACATGGATGTTTGCCGCCCGCAGTACCAAACAGCAGCGCCCAAAATGGCTGCGTCCCTTTCATTTGGCGACTGGTACGGGAATGGCGACTTTGGTAATTTTACTGCTGGGAATTGGCGTAGTCGGTACGCTGGGATACTACGGAAATTTGGGTCACTCAGGTCATTTACCGGCCGGGTTAGCTGTGGTGGCTTTGGTGTTGGTTTCTGTTGGGAGTGGTTTGCAAATTGGCCCTAAACATCCTTGGGCGCGCCCCATCCACATTGGCACTAATATATTTTTAGGTGCTGGATTTGTGACTGTGTTGCTCACGGGATGGACGATCGTACAAAAATACTTACCGAAAGTTTAATGTTAGTAGTAAGGACTTCAGTCCTGTGATAACAGATGCGGACTGAAGTTCTCATTACTAACCTGCTGCTTTAGCTGTGAAATCTAAGATATGTTGAGCGGTAATTTGCGGTTTTTCTAGGTGAGGAACGTGTCCGCAATCCGGTATCCAAATTAATTGAGAATTGCCGATCGCACTTTCAAGCTTTTCCGCATCCGCCGTCCCCAAAATTCGGTCTTGTTTTCCCCACAAAATCAGCGTTTGCTGCTGAATTTGCGAGATTTTCCCCCCAAAACCTCCGTAACCGCCGCTTTTGGTAAAAGCAATTAAAGCTTGATTCCAGTTAGGCGTTTCTAAGTGCAAAGCAGCGCAAGTTTGAGCATCCCTCGTAGCAAAAGTTCGATCGAAATAAGCATTGACGCTAATTTTTTGGCGGATTTTAGGGTTTCGCAAAAATGAAGTTGCCAAATATCCTAAAGGAGGAATGAGAAATTTTCCCTTGTTAGAAGTGACGGCAAAACCTGCACTGTCGATCAGCACTAATTTTTTGACAGCTTCGGGATAATTGAGGGTAAAATCAATTGCGGCAGCACCTCCCATCGATGCGCCAACTAAGATTACAGGCTGCGAAATTAGCGATTTCCAAAAATAGTAAAGATGAGTGCCAATTGCCATTGCGCTAAATGCCAAATCCGCCCCTCTTTCTGTAAAGCCAAAACCCAATAAATCGATCGCCCAAGTTTCATTTTTTTCAGCAAGCAACGGCAGCAGGCGGCGAAATTCAAATACGGAACTGTCGAAGCCGTGAATTAGCAAAATCGGCGTGTTGCCGCTCCCCTGACGCACGTAAGTGGTGGCTATTGGCTGCGAGCTCAGCGGGGTTGTAATTGCTGACTGTTGAATGCTTTGGGCTAAGGCGATTGAGGTAGATTCTGTGAGTTGTGCGATCGACTTTGGCAGAAAACTTGCTGGCATAATTCTTGATAAATTGTTAATTCCTAGCGGCGGTGTTCCCGCGATCGCCCGAACACTTAAGTATAGCCTTTCTCAAAAAGGTAACAAGTCAGTCGATTTTAGATTTTAGATTGGGGGATTGGGGAGATTGGGGGATTTAGCGGTCAATACCTCATTTTTCGCTCGAATTGGTATATATATGCTCGATCGGCTTCTAGGACTTGGGTCGATCGCCCTGTAGTCTCACTCCGTCCGGCTAAGGCTGAGTTTGTTAAGCAAATGCTAAAATATTTGACAATTGTTGCTAATAATTTCTTTTTCGTTTACTATGCTTAAGGACAACAGGTATTGGTTGCTAGTGATTGCAGCGCACATGAGTATCTAACGCGCATCTAACGCAAGAGACATAAAACTAGGGGCCCGCGAAAAATCTGCCTAATTATTAGGCCTGGAGAATAGTATTTTCCGAACTATTCAACGGGAAATAGTTCGCTAGAACCGGGAATTTAGCCCTGTCTGCGATCGCGAGCCGAGCGTATTGAGAATATATCTCAAGTTGCTGGACAAGCCAGTCCAAGCAAGAAGTTACTAAAGTCGATCGACTTCCAAAACAGATGAAACAACAATACAGCCAACAAAACCAAGAGTCAAACCCCGGACATTTCAAGGGTTTTACCTTTTATGGAGAAACAGCAGAAGCCTCAGAAACCGAAAACAGCACAGAAGCTCAGATAGAAGTTCAACCAGACTCAGCCAAGAGTAAATCATTCCCCCTAGCAATGGCAAGCGTCGGCGAAAAGCTGCGAATAGTCACACTCAGGGGTTCAGAAGGCTATGTGCGTCGCCTCATCGGCATGGGATTTGTCTCCGGTACCGAACTTCAAATTATCAGCCACTCCGGCGGTTCGGTGATTGTGGCAATTGGCGAAAACCGCATCGGTTTGGGCGCAGGTATGGCACAAAAAATTATGTGTACGAATTAGGAAAAGTGCCATAAATCTACAGCAATCCTATTTGATTTGCGAACATTTTTTGAAACTGCCGGGGCATCAGAAAAAATCGAGATATTCACAAATGCTGAGAGGGTTGCTGCCTTCAACAAGTTGATTTAATTTGTACAAATTTAGGCTAAATCAAAACAACAAATGAACGACAAAATACAATTGGGAGATTTAGCTGTTGGTAGCACAGGCAAAGTGGTTGGCTATGAAAAAACAGCCCGCGGCTACAAAGGCAAATTGTTAGCAATGGGATTGACACCGGGAACCGAATTTACTGTCACTCGCCACGCACCTCTAGGAGATCCCGTAGAAATCCTAGTGCGGGGTTTCAAGCTCAGTTTGCGGAAAGATGAAGCCAAAACCCTATTTGTAGAGGAGATGAAATAATGGCCAAGCAAATTATTGGATTGGTGGGCAATCCCAACTGTGGAAAAACTACCTTATTTAACGCTTTGACAGGTGCTAACCAGCGAGTGGGAAACTGGCCGGGAGTAACCGTCGAACGCAAAGAGGGAAAATATACTCATGATGGTTTACCAATTACGATTGTTGACTTGCCGGGAGTTTATTCTATAGATGCCGAAGATGGAGATACGGGCCTTGATGAATTGGTAGCGCGAGATTATTTGCTATCTGGCGAAGCAGATGTGATTGTTAATATTATTGACGCTTCCAACTTAGAGCGCAATTTGTATCTCACCACCCAAGTCTTAGAGATGCGCGTGCCGATGATTGTAGCGCTAAATATGATGGATGTTGCCAAAGAACGGGACATCCGAATTGATGTTAACAAACTTGCAGAACGATTGGGCTGTATGGTTGTGCCGATGAGTGCTTCGTCAAATGACGGAGTGTCTCTGTTGCGGGATGCTGTGAATAAAGCGCTACAAAAGCCGATCGCACCATCTGCCTATGTCGCTTATCCGGCTGTCATCGAAGATGCGATCGCCCAACTCATCCCGCATATTGAACAACACAGCCCCAATCGTCAAGTAGATGCCCGCTGGACAGCCCTGAAACTATTAGAATATCAGGATGAAGTCGCCCCAGAACTCGCAAACAAAGACTTAGAACAAATAGTCGTCCCCCACCGCCGCAGAGTCCACGAAACCCTCGATGACGACTTAGATATTATCATCGCCGACAGCCGCTACACCTACATCCGCACCCTCACCCAAGGCATAGTAGAATCTTCCAGAGAAGTCAAAACCAACATTTCCGATAAAATCGACCAAATTGTGCTCAATCGCTGGTTAGGCATCCCCGTATTCTTGATGGTGATGTACTTAATGTTCACCATTTCGATTAACGTTGGTGCAGTGTTTATCGACTTTTTTGACATCTTGTTAGGAACAATCTTTGTAGATGGTTTTGCTCAGGTTTTAGAAAGCCTCAATTCCCCTGGATGGTTAATCGGAGTGCTGGCAAAAGGTGCTGGTGGCGGCATTCAAACTACATCGACTTTTATTCCTCAAATTGGGATGATGTTCCTGTGTTTGTCAGTGTTGGAAGACTCTGGCTACATGGCGCGGGCAGCCTTCGTCATGGACAGATTAATGCGATTTGTCGGACTTCCCGGCAAATCCTTTGTACCGATGATGGTAGGTTTTGGCTGCAATATTCCCGGAATCATGGCGACGCGGACATTGGAAAATAAGCGCGATCGCATGATGACGATTATGATGAATCCATTCATGTCTTGTAGCGCCAGATTAGCAGTTTACGCCTTATTTTGCGGCGCATTCTTCCAAGTCGGCGGGCAGAACATGGTATTAGGGCTTTATTTATTAGGAATTTTAGCAGCAGTCTTCACCGGATTAATCTTAAAAAACACCATCCTGCAAGGAGAAGCTGCACCCTTTGTTATGGAACTGCCACCCTACCACATTCCCAAACTCAAAGGCGTACTGCTGCGGACTTGGGACAGACTGAAGGCTTTTATCAAAAAGGCCGGAATTGCGATCGTCCTCATGGTAATTGTACTCGGATTCATGAGCTCCGTCGGCACAGATGGTTCCTTCGGCAAAGAAGATAGCAAAGATTCAATTTTGAGCGCAGTTGCCCGCTCAGCAACACCAATATTTACTCCGATGGGAATTACCAAAGAAAACTGGCCGGCCACCGTCGGATTACTAACAGGAGTATTTGCCAAAGAAGTAATGGTTGGCACCTTAGACTCTCTCTACACCCAACTATCCGACGAAGAAAAAGCAGCAAGTGCAGAACCAGAAAAACCAGAGGAACCCTTCAGTTTTTGGGGTGGCGTTAGCAAAGCATATCTCAGCATTCCAGAGAATATCGCAAAACTTCCCGGTCAACTTTTTGACCCATTGGGCTTAAGTTCCGCCAATATTACAGACCAAAAACAGGCAGAAGAAGATCAAGGTATTTCTAGTAGCACCTACGGACAAATGTCGCAAAGATTTGGTTCCAATCACGCAGCCTTTGCTTACTTATTGTTTGTATTGCTGTACTTTCCTTGTGTTTCGGCAACGGCTGCATTGTACCGCGAAACTAATTTAGGTTGGACAATATTCGCCTGTGCTTGGACTACTGGTTTAGCTTATTGGGCGGCGGTGCTCTATTATCAGGTTGTGACCTACGCAGAGCATCCAGAATCTTCAATTATTTGGTTAGTGACACTAGCAATAGCTATGGCCCTGACACTGGCAGGATTAAAAATGGCTGGTGCAATGCGTCCCAAACGGCGCGAAGCAATAAGTCAGTAGTTAGTATTCATTAATTGTAGGGTGCGGAGCCATCAAAAATCCCTAAATCAAGATCGCAATCTCACATATCCGCACCTTACAAAATAGATTGATTCGGACAAGCAAAATTCTAGCTGAGATTGTCTTTTGGGTGGGGCGGGTTTACAAGATTATTTATTTTTGCTATAAATTGCCTGTGAACCAGCCCCTACAAACCATAAAATTATTAACCAATCAATTCAGAAAAACAACATCCCAAAATTCTGTTGGGTGGGGTTCACCAACTACCTACAAAAAAAGACCAAAAATCTCATAAACCCGCCCCAAACTAATATTCGCATCAACATTTTACGAAAAAGAAAGGATAAAGACCATGATTTTAAGCGATATCCAACAGTTTATTGCTGACAACAAAAGAGCTTCTCTTGCCGATTTAAAACTCCATTTCCGCATGGATGGCGATGCTTTGCGTGGAATGCTCAACCGCCTCATCCGTAAAGGCCGCATCAGTAAAATGGCAGAGGCGAAAAAGTGCGGCGGATGTCACAGTTGCAACGAGGATGCTACCGAGATTTATGTGTGGGTAAGTCCCGATCAATCAGCACCTGTAGAGGAACCAGTTTCTGCAAATTGCCATTAATTTAATTAATTAATTAGAGATTTTAGAAAGAACTATGATCATGGGAGCATCTCAGTTTTACAAAAAGCATTTTTTTTTATTATAGTGCGATCGCTTCAAGAACTCGCGTATTGTACAACTCGCGATCGGGGAGGCTCGCACTATATTCGATCGACTTTTGAAGTCTCGCACTGCAAAAGCTGCTTGATTTTCAACTTCCTTACGCACTCCTGTTTCGAGGCTGTTGGCAAATCCGATTTTTACTGTGTGCATCACTAATAGCAATAAGCTGACGGAAAAACCTCAGAACGTTACAATAATTTTCAGGCTCAAAAGTTCTTGGAAGTAGGGTTGCAGCTTTCTTGGGCTTTTTTTGCGTCCGCCCGCAGGTTGTTTTTTATTTATATAGTTATTGCATATAATACTCATTAAGTTGTGATGATACATTCCCCGGTAATTGTCATGCTTGGAAGTGCGATCGCACCTGTAGTGCTTTCAAGCAATCGGTACCTCGTTAAATTGGGGAAATTAGGCAAGTAGATTGCTTTTCAGGCCAAAATCTGTTAATAACTTTGATTGATGGTAGCGATACACCCTTAATATCTAAAATCTAAAACCGCTTGGCGACTGTGTAGAGATAGCCAAAAGTTCAATATTTCTTCCCCGACTTGTTCTGGATAGAAGTGATGGAAAAAATGCCGCCCGTCTGGACATTCCCAAAAGCGATCGCCTTTTTTAAGAAATTTTGACCAGCGGCGCATCACAATAGGAGATACCACAAAATCAGTTTTGCTGCTGCATATCAACAAAGGTACTTCTACACCCTCATCGCGGGAATTATTCATCCTAAATAAGGAGTGAGGACAAGGAGAACAGGCTAAGTCATCCTCAAAATATGGTATAAATTTTTGACTAATACTTTGATTTTGACATCCCAGCATATCGTCTACCATTTGAGTCAAAACTTGTTTGCTACTCCACGGAAAAGCTGCAAGATGCGTATAGTAATGTGCTTGCCAATTAACAGAAGATGGCAAACCGACAGCTAAAAGTCCTAAAGAACTAACTTTGTGAGGATAGCGGCGCGCATACATTAAACCGACTAATCCGCTGGTACTGTGGCCGATGAGATGAATTGGGCGATCGCGCATTGTTAAAAAATCGTGCAACAGTTCAACAGCCATATCCAAAGAGCAACCTTCGTCTTCAGTTTGCTGGTATTCCCATATTTGCACGGGTACAGAATCATTTAAATAAGAAAGCAGCGAGCCATCGAAGCATAACAAACTCGGACTTACACTTAACCAAAGCACATCATCTGAACTAAATTTCATCTATTTTCAGTTGGAGATAGAGTTATTTATCACTTAAGCATAACGTTTAAATGTAGGGTGCGTCCGCGCACCTTACTTCAACTGCTAGGGCGTATTTTATTGCGTCCTTTATCTCCCCGACTCAAAAAAAAAGGGGCGAAAATCCCCTCAAAGTGGTTCTCCTTAAGGGGGATTTAGGGGGATCAGGAGCGAAAAAATTAGTTTTAAAATACACCCTAACAGTCTACAAGCTAAATTCTTTCTTGAGTTGAGATACCCAAGATTTAATTCGCGCTTCCGTCAGATCCGATTGATTATCTTCATCAATAGCAAGACCCAAAAACTTGCCATTGACTACAGCTTTAGATTCATTAAAATCATAACCGTCTGTGGGCCATTTACCGACTGTTTCGCCGCCTTGTTCCGATATTTTTTCAGCCAAAATCCCCATTGCATCCATAAAATTATCCGGGTAGCCTTCTTGGTCGCCAGTTCCCAAATAAGCTACTTGTTTGCCGCTAAAATCAATATCATCCAGTTCGGGGAAAAAACCTTCCCAGTCGCTTTGCAGTTCGCCGATATTCCAAGTCGGACAAGCGATAATCAGACATTCGTACTCGGCAAAATCATCATTGTCAATGCTACCGATTTCGTGAAGAGTCACGATATCGCCGCCAAATTCATCTCGGATCATTTCAGCGATCGACTCAGTTTTACCAGTAGTAGTTCCGTAGAACAGACCAATTGCTTTTGACATTTTTACTCCGAATGTGAAATTTGATAGTGCTTGATATTTCTGGTTTTCGATTCACAAATTGGCATTTCTTGCCTGCAATTGAGACAAAACCAGTAGGTGCGATTGTGGCGAACCTGAGAAATAAGAGAGTCAAGGCAGCAAGGGCAATGTTTTTTCATTTGGTTAAAGTTGAAAATTCATTAACCAAGCTGATTCGCTCAGATCTGGGTCTGGTTCGCAGTCAATTAGTAACAAGTTCAGCATTGTTTGTACTTTGAGAGTGCGCGGGATCTCGGCGGGTACAAACACAAATACTCCGGGCTTTAAAGTGACTGTTCGATCGCCCACCGTGAGAGTTCCCACTCCTTCTAAAACCGCTAGGGTGATATCTTTGGAGCGATCGAGGTCGGGTATTTCAGAATTTTTACCCAAACTCATCAGTTTCTGGCTATCGGCTGGTTGTCCGTCGCTGATTCGCGACGCTGACGCGGAAACTATTGCTGCTGTCACGGTGATTGACCTCCAGGTACTGTTAAATTCCGGCAGTTATTGCAATTAATATTCAATAAGCTACCATGCAATTTAGATAATTTGTCAATTAATTTATGTTAAGATTTGTTACAAAGATTGGATGCTCTAGATGCACGAGCAGCGATTCCAGCCTAAAGTTCAGATATGGCGGTGTTTTTGGGCGATCGGACTGCGAGGGGCGATCGCACTTCATTCGCCAAATACTTGGCAATAATTTGCAGTTAATTATGAAAAATCATCAGTTATCACTAGCAGCTAACTCATAACTGATGACTGATAACTGATGACTGCTAAGCTAAGAGGGCCCGCACGCACCCTCCACCGCCCCTACCGACTGACAACTGATGACTAATGACTGATGACTAATTATTCTTCGCCCCTACGCCAACATACATAATCGACGTATCCTCATTAATTTTGATTTTAAACAACCCAGACTTTTTGTAATCAACATAGTTAGCGAGATTAGAAAGTAGCACTTGAGAAACCTGTTGAAAACTCGCCAGGGAAGGAAATAGTTGTTTTCCCCCCGTCAGATTTTCCCAAAAACCGTGCATTTCGGTTAAAACAGAACCCATTTCTCCAAACATATCAAAACCTTTAATTTCAATATTCCCAAAACCAGTATTTCGCATTACTGCAGACAGTTCCTCCGGGGTAATAAACTTTTCCCAATCGTGAACGCCGCGCCTAATTTCTTGCAAAATATTTTCCATCAGCCCAATCATCACAACTTGCGAAGAAAAAGTTCGGTTGATGGTATCAAAAAAGAAAAGTCCTCCGGGTTTGAGAATTCGGTGAACCTCTGACACAACCTTTTTGTAATCAGCAACGTGTTCTAAAACATCTACGCAGATGACGACATCGAAGGTATTGTCCGCGTAGGGCATATTTTCGGCAAAACCTTGCCTGTAGTCAATCTCAAAACCGCTTGTAACTGCATGATTTTGAGCTGCTACGATGCACTTGTCCGATCGATCTATTCCAGAAACCACAGCGCCCCTCTCGGCCATAAACTCGCAGGAAAAACCGCCGCCACACCCGACATCCAAGGTTTTGAGCCCTTGCCAATTAGTCGCGTGTCTGTCAAAAAACTCAAATCTGGGTTTATTTAGATGGTAGAGAGCATAGATTTTAGCATTTTCGTCCCACCAATTATCAGCATTTTCGTCGTAAAATTCTAGATCGTTTTTTACTTCTATTTTAGTTGGCACGATTTTTTTAGTCCTAATTAGTGGAAGATGAAGATATAGATGCAGACAGCGGTTGAAACCAGGTTGACAAAAACTTTCGTTTGCGTCTGCAGACTGAACAAGACAACGTAATTTTAACCGCCCGGTATTCAACCCACTATGCTAGGGTTTGGTTCCTATAGACCTGGTTTTAACTGCCTGGTCTTCTGTTTTGTTGCGAATCGTCACAATGTTTTAGTATAATACTGTTGGCATGAATTTCAACCAGATGAATCGCGTTTCTATTATCATTCCCGCCCTCAACGAAGCGACTTGTCTGGAACGCACTTTGCGCCAACTCAGCATTCTCAATCCTCCGGCTTGGGAGGTGTTAGTGGTAGATGGCGGCAGTCAAGACGATACAGTGGCGATCGCACTTTCGGCCATCACTAGAGTTATTTCTAGCAGTATAGCCGGACGTTCCGCGCAAATGAACCTAGGTGCAGAAACCGCCACCGGTGAAATTCTGTGCTTTCTCCACGCCGATACTTTAGTTCCTGACGACATTGTAGCAGTCATCCAGAAAACATTGTCCGATGCTAAAATTGTCGGAGGCGGGTTTATCTCGCTGATGGCTGGTTCGCAGCAAACAAGATGGGGTTTTTCGCTGCACAATTATCTAAAAACTTACTACGCGCCGCTGTTATTTCGACCTCATTTATTTTTTAAAGGATTGCGCTTGTTGTTTGGCGATCAGGTTATTTTTTGCCGCCGTACTGTTTTTTGGGAAGGCGCGGGTTTCGATGCGGCGCTGCCAATTATGGAGGAAGCGGATTTGTGTTTGAAGTTAGCGCGTCGGGGGAGACTTAAGTTAGTAAATCGGGTGGTGGAAAGTAGCGATCGGCGGGTGGCGCATTGGGGCGAACTTAAAGCAACTGCCATCTATCTGGCGATCGGTTTTTTGTGGGGTTTTGGGGTTTCAGCGAGGTATCTCAAACTGTTTTATGAAGACATTCGCTGACAGGTAATTGTGCAGGGCTAGAAAAATGCGCGTTAGCGAAGCCCTCGAAGAGGATCGTCCCACAAACCTTCAAAGAATTTCAACACAGTATCGACTTTTTCCTTAGCCTTTGCGATTTCCTGCGCTTGGGGAGTTCCCCATCCCATTATTTCACTACTGAGGGGATCAAGTCCCGGCATAAGTTCGTTAACCGTGGCCAATTCTACCATCTTCACACCCGCCAAATCTTTCGGTTCTTTCGGCCGCATTGCCGGTTCGAGATACTTTGTTTCTAGATAGTCAAGAATTGCCATAGACTCGACGACGGTGAAGTCATCATCGACCAAAACAGGGATGCGGTGAAAAGGATTCATTGCCACAAATTCGGGCTCTAAGCGATCGCCGTCTAAGTGATTTCTACCAATTCAAAGTTGAGGTTTTTTTATATGATGGCGATCCACAAGCGGCGGGAGTTGGGGGAAATGGGACTATGGTAAAGTTTCATAAAAGTAAAATTTTCGATAGTGAGTGAACTTAACCCTTGCATTTTGCCTCAGTTAAAACTCTAGCTTAGAAGCCAACTAAAACACATTTAATTGTCTTAATAAATATTAATTTAATTTTTGTGGTATTCGATTTGATCGCCTGCCACAATCAGCAATTACTGAAACTTGAATTCCATAAGTAAAATGTCAAACTAGCAGTTCCATTGAAATATTTTTCTCCGTGTATACAATTCCTTTGGGCAGAAGCGTACAAAATCCCTTCTCGTAATGTATGATATCTTCACTATCTAACTTAGACAGAATAGTTCGCTTAAATACGGATGAATTTGAATACTTTGTCCATTCTATTAGTTTTGTATCTCTCACCTTTTCAGGATTTTTGTAGTACAAGATAGCCAGCGTTTTGCTTCTAGTATCTAATTTCGTATTTTGCACGCGAACAAAACCGTTAATGTCAGCTATGATTGGCAGACGGACTTCATTAATGGTGGCAACAATTTTCCTGGCACTATCGATAGAACAACTATAATAAATCCGAATAATTTCCGTCAAAATCCAGTCCGCATTTTGAGATACAAACAAAGAATCAGAGTAATTAGGACTAACATCACCTCCAACATGAGCAACATCCCTACGATTGCGTACATCAAGCATAATTCTTACAAGACGAGGAATAAACAACCGGATAGAGTCATGCAATGAAGTATTCGACTCAACACGCCTTATAGTATTATCGCTATTTCCTAAAGTCGTTCCGAACGGTGTATAGGGTGAGGCTGGATTGTCCAAATACTGTATAAGGCGCAGCACACACTCAGCAAACCTTCCACCATTAAGTTCACTAGGTCGAAACTTGCGAAGGGCAAAATGCTGCTTAATGTCTTGATACTCATCAAGAAGGTGTGTCACAATTTCGTTCGGCAGCGGTGGTGATAATGCTGCAATGACTTGATTTTTAGCTATACTCATCGCTAGTTACCTGTTTCGTCTTCTGTTTCATTACCTAATTCAAGGGGCTTGCCATTTACCCAACTTTCAACTGTTTGCTTTCCTTCTGACGTGAGGTAGTATTGATCGCCACTTGACCGAAAATATTTCATATTTTTGGGACTTTTCATAGCACGACTGAATACCTGTGCTGATACTGATATTGTCTCAAATTTTTGTTTGAAGAAGTAGTATGCGTCATTGCACCGTACAGCTTTAGCGTTCTCCAATTGGTCAATAATAATCCACAAAGAAACCATCGCATAGTCGCGTGCCTTCGTAATGTCACCTACTTTAAGTTTGCCAATTTGGACATCTTGTAGCACCCATTCGTTCAACTTATCCTTATCGTCATTGCTAAATCGTTGTCTTTTCGTACCTGAATTCGCATTTCGTCCCCAATATTCATAGCCTCCCTCAACGTTCTCATCTTCCATAAGAGCGATAATGCGCTTAACCTCTTTGTCTCCATCATGGTTGAGTTTGTAGCCACCTCCTGTCTCACTTAAATAATTTCGCGTAAGTTCATTTAGATACTTGGAGAAGTTGATAGGGTCAAGAACACTTGCTTTTTTAGCAGCCGTCTTAAAGTGATCTTTCGACAGAACAGGTTTCGTAAAATAATGATAGTAAGCAGCGACATAGAGCAAAATAAAATATCTTTGCTGGTCAGCCCATGTCTTACCTTTGAAGTCTTTAACCCTCGCTATGAGAAACTCACCATCAACTTCAAAGTAACCTGAGAGAGCGTTATCATTTGTAGTTTGAGTCTCTTTAATCCCATCATAAGCATTGGCTGATAGTTGCGGCAGCTCTTGGGTTTCAGTAAATATCTCATTAGGAAATACCGTTTTTCGTGGAGGAATAGTAGAACTTTTTTGGCTCGGTGCGTGGTACAGTTTCTGCGAGGGTCGTGGCATCATTTCTGCTCCAATAAATGGAGCGAGTTCACTCACAGCATGATCGGTTACACTCAATTCGATGTGTTCTTCGTAGTTTTTACCATTCTGCTTGACATCACGAACATACTTATTTAGTTGTGTTGAAGACTCATTAGTTGTAACAGCAAGGGCCTGACCACAGACAAAACATTTTGCTTTACCAGGAACTAACATTTGGTTACACTTCGGGTCAATACACTTTATCTGCCGATCGCAAGCAGTACAAAAGTTGTATTCTGATGATGTTCCTGCACTACAATAAGGACAAGTAACTGTAGATGACATAACTTATTTTTTTTAAACTTGTAATACAATGTAGCATATATTACTTTTGGATACAATATTAAATATAAATTTAATTTGAAATTTTCAATTTAATTTTTTTATTAGGTATATTGACAATAATGAAAAATTAGGAGCAACTATGGCTCCTGTAGAATTAGGGAATTACAGTTTGTACGGGGCGGGCCCTAAAGCCCGCCCCATCAAACGATCGACTAGCGATTAATAATCGAAGTCGCCGCCGCCCATGCCGCCGCCAGCGCCAGCAGCAGCGCCATCCTTCGGTTCAGGCTTGTCAACAACGATGCACTCGGTTGTCAACACCATGCCAGCAATAGATGCTGCATTTTGCAGAGCAGAACGAGTTACCTTCGCAGGGTCAACGATACCAGCTTCAAACATATCGACAAACTCATTTGTCGCTGCGTTGAAACCAACGTTGAATGGCTTTTCTTTGACGCGCTCAGCGATGACAGCGCCGTTCAAACCAGCATTTTCAGCAATCCGCTTCAGAGGAGCAGCCAGAGCCCGTGCCACAATCAAAGCACCGGTCAATTCTTCGCCCTTGAGAGTGCTATTAGCCCACTCTTCCAATTGAGGAGTCAGGTGAGCCAAAGTTGTACCGCCACCAGGAACAATGCCTTCTTCGACAGCAGCTTTGGTTGCGTTGATCGCATCTTCAAGACGCAGTTTGCGATCCTTCATTTCGGTTTCGGTAGCCGCGCCGACTTTGATGACTGCAACGCCGCCAGCCAATTTGGCCAAACGTTCTTGCAGCTTTTCTTTGTCGTAGGAAGATTCGGTTTCGTCCATTTGACGGCGAATTTGTTCGCAGCGGGACTTGACGGCGACTTCGTTACCTTCGGCAACAATTGTGGTGTTGTCTTTGGTGATGGTGATGCGGCGGGATTTGCCCAGCATATCCAGCTTGGTGTTTTCCAGTTTCAAACCAGCATCTTCGGTGATTAGTTGACCGCCGGTCAATACGGCGATATCTTCTAACATGGCTTTGCGTCGATCGCCAAAACCAGGTGCTTTGACAGCAGTCACGTTCAACACGCCGCGCAGTTTGTTGACAACCAGAGTAGCTAAAGCTTCTTTCTCGATGTCTTCTGCAATAATCACCAGCGGGCGGCCGGAACGGGCTACTTGTTCGAGTACGGGTACTAAGTCTTGTACCAAGCCGATTTTTTTGTCTGTCAGGAGGATGAAGGGTTCTTCTAGAATCGCTTCCATCCGTTCGGTGTCGGTGACAAAGTAGGGAGAAATGTAGCCTTTGTCGAAGCGCATCCCTTCGGTGATTTCGAGCTCGGTGGTCATAGACTTCCCTTCTTCTAGGGAAATTACGCCTTCCTTGCCCACTTTGTCCATTGCGTTGGCAATCATTTGGCCGACTTCATCGTCGTTACCGGCAGAGATTGAGCCTACTTGGGCGATGGATTTGGAATCTTCTACTTGTTTGGCGTGTTCGGCAATTTTTTCGACCAAAAAGCTGGTTGCTTTGTCAACACCGCGTTTGAGGGCGATCGCATTTGCGCCGGCTGCGACGTTCCGCAGGCCTTCTTTAACCATTGCGTGAGCTAGAACGGTAGCTGTTGTGGTGCCGTCGCCTGCTGCGTCGTTGGTTTTGGAGGCGGCTTGACGGATCAAGGCAACGCCTGTATTTTCTACGTGGTCTTCTAGTTCGATTTCTTTGGCGATGGTAACGCCGTCATTGACGATTTGAGGAGCTCCGAATTTCTTTTCGAGAACTACGTTACGACCTTTGGGCCCGAGGGTGACGGCCACTGCTTCGGCCAAAATGTCCATGCCGCGTTCGAGGGCGCGACGTGCATTTTCGTTGTAGATTATACGCTTAGCCATAGTTTTTGGGGATGAAAAGGTTTGAGATTTTTGATTGGGGAGGGATTTTAGTCATTTGTCCTGTGTCATTAGTTGTTTTGCGGCCTTGGCTTTAAACTGATGGCTGATGACGGCAGGACTGATGACTGATGATTAATTAGTTAACGATCGCCAGAATGTCTTTTTCGGCTAGCAAGACGTATTCGTCGGTGCCGAGTTTGATGTCGGTGCCTGCGTACTTCGAGTAGAGAACTTTGTCGCCAACTTTGACTTCCATTTCAACGCGCTTGCCGTCGTCATTGCGCTTGCCGGGGCCCACGGCCGCGACTTCGCCTACTTGGGGCTTTTCCTTTGCTGTGTCGGGCAGAAGGATGCCGCCGGCGGTTTTTTCTTCGCTAGCGCTTACTTTCACGAACACGCGCTCGCCTAAAGGTTTAACGGTAGAAACACTCAGTGATACTGCTGCCATAAATAAATCTCCAGATTACAGATCCTAGTCAGTTAGCCGGCCGGGGTCGCTATGAAAGCAACTGCCGACTGCTTGCTACTGACATATTAGCACTCTCGACTCCTGAGTGCTAATTTAGCTTTAGTTAGGGGCGATCGCAACTTATCTGTCTGTACGGGTTCCCGAACCGAAAATGAGGGGGAGAATGGGGTGATGGCTGTAACGGCTTGCGGGCGAGGGTAAAGATGGGGGGATATGGGAGATTGGGTGATGGGGTGATGGCTTTCGATCGCCGAAAAATTAGTGTTGACAAATGAATATAATGACAAAAAATCAGGATGAATCTTGCAGCCAAGGCTTGAGGGCTTGTGTCAAAAGCCTGGGAATCGATCGAATCGACCGACATATTTTTATCTGTGCCGACCAAACGGTGCCTAAGTGCTGCGATCGAGAAACCAGTCTGGTAGCGTGGAATTACTTAAAAAAACGCTTGCAAGAATTGGGCCTGGACAAACCGAGTGCCGATCGGCCAAGCTGCATTTTTCGGACTAAAGCCAACTGCCTGCGAGTGTGCGCGTCGGGTCCGATTATGGTGGTCTATCCAGACGGAGTATGGTATCGCGACGTTACGCCCCCCGTCATCGAGAGAATTATTCAGGAACATCTGATCGGGCAGGAGGTCGTGGAAGAATACGCTTTTTTAACTCATCCTTTGCCACAGCCCGATCGCGGAAAACCAGCCATTTAAATTTATGTAGGGGTCTCAAAAAGCAGAGCGTTATAAATAAGGTGCTAAGTTTAAGGCTTTGAAGCTCAGATTCTCCGGCGCAAAAGGCGATCGCGATCGAACAACTGTACTTTCGGGTCAGTCTCTGGTAATCTTGCCGGTCGCTTTAATTTTTTTGAGGAGGGTGACGGGAAGAAGTTCGATCGGGCGACAATTTGCCCAAAAGTTTTTCAACAGCAGACATCAGGCAGTTTGCCAAACTACACTAGAAATAGTTAAATACGTAAGTAAGGAGTCTTTAAATTTTTCTAAATTATAAAGTAACAATTAAAATTGGGGCATCAACATACAATTGAACGTATCCAGATTAAATATCTTACGCTAAGCGCTTCGAGCGGGTCGATCCTATAAATCAAGGCCCGACCACATCATCGATGACTGTTGGCGAGGAAGATAATTTTTGTTAACTTCAGCCGGATCGTCATGATTAATCGGGCGATCGTCAGTCATAGGTTTTGGCTTTGTTCCTAGCGGTAAGGCATTTACAAACAAAGTCCGGTTGGGAAAGAAAGCGGTAACACCCGCCCCGCTTTCCCCTGAGCGCAATAGCATCACTCGCTTTCGCCGTCCGCCGTCAAGGGGGCGGCGGTGTCAGCGGGGGACAAAAATAAACAAGTGTGAAAACGAGAAATTGTGCGGGGTACTGTAGCGGGAACAAACATGAAGGATAACTCAGGAGACCAAAAAAGGCTGATGCTGGTTGACGACGACCCAAACTTGATCTTGCTAGTCAAGGATTACTTAGAATTTCGGGGTTATAACGTCATCACAGCAGAAAACGGCAGACACGCCCTAGAAAAACTCGAAGAAGAAATCCCCGACTTGATCATCTGCGATGTGATGATGCCAGAAATGGACGGGTACACTTTAGTCAGACAAATCAGAGAAGACCCGCGCACGAACTGGATTCCAGTTCTTTTCTTGTCAGCAAAAGGTCAAAGTTCCGATCGAGTAAAAGGCTTGAGCACTGGGGCTGACGTTTATATAGTTAAACCTTTTGAACCCGAAGAACTGGTAGCTCAAGTAGAGTCTTCCCTGAAAGCAGCATCTCGTTTAATTCGCCACTCTACTCCAGGTATTGAGAGCGGCCCAAGAATTAAAGCCCGTCGCCATGTCGAATTGACTCCAACTGAGTTAAAGGTGGTACAGTTGCTAGCGCAGGGTATGGCAAACCGCCAAATTGCAGACATCATGAATGTTAGCCAGCGGACTATAGAGAGCCACGTCAGCAATATGCTAGGCAAAACAGGTCTGCACAACCGAACAGAATTAGCTCGCTGGGCCCTGGAAAGCAAAAAGGCTTGAGCACTTCTACCCTCAGCTATCAAATTAGGGGAGTATAAGGTAAAGTAATGCGCTGGGTGCAAGCCTGCTTGGCGGTAGTTTCAACCCCAATTAACTTTGACCCAGCAGCCGACAACGACTGAACATGAGTTATCGGGAATCTGGTTCGATCGACCTTGCTCGGTCGATCGAATGCAAGCAGCTTTAAAATCACCCTCTGGCGGTAGAGCCGAAAATATGAAATACTGGAGGGATGGAGTTTTCTGAAGTTTAATCTATTGCCTCAGTTAGCTCCATATTGCTAAAATGTGATATTTAGATTAACTTCTTTCTACAATTATTAGGTCTAAGTTCTATGACAAACTTAATGAACCGCCTTTCTATTTTTGTTGACGGGAACAATATGTTCTACGCTCAACAAAAGAACGGTTGGTTTTTTGATCCTCGCAGGGTGCTCGAATATTTCAAAACTTCGCAGCCAAATGTCATCTTGATCAATGCTTTCTGGTATACGGGTTTGAAAGACCCGCAAGATCAAAGGGGATTTCGAGATGCTTTAATTAGTCTGGGTTACACGGTTCGTACTAAGATTCTTAAGGAATATTACGATGATGCTTCGGGCAGATATTCTCAAAAAGCTAATTTAGACATAGAAATTGTGGTTGATATGTTTAATACGGTAGATCAATACGACCAAGTTGTACTGTTTAGCGGGGATGGAGATTTTGAGCGGGCGATCGAGCTACTGCGGTCAAAAAATACTCATATTACTGTGGTATCCACCGAAGGAATGATTGCTAGAGAGTTACGAAATGCTACAGATAGGTATATAGACTTAAATGAAATTCGGGAACATATCGAAAAAATGGATTATTAGTCAGTAGTCAGTAGTCAGTAGTCATTAGTCATTAGTCATTAGTTGTTGGGAATTGGGAATTGGTTATTAGTTATTGGTTATTAGTTATTGGTTACTTGCTACGAATTCCCACTTTCCAATTCTCAATTCCCAATAACAACTAACAGTCAACAGTCAACAGTCATCAGTTATGGGTTATTAAATATTCGTTATTGGCGGGAGACATGGGACTGGTGACTGAAGGCTAAAAATCCAGAAACACAAACAAGTAGAAATCAGGAAAACACTTTTTTAGAGCTATGAAAACTCAACCAAGTCAAGACCGGATTATTATTTTCGATACGACTTTGCGGGACGGAGAACAATCTCCGGGCGCATCTCTGAATGTGGATGAAAAGCTGACGATCGCTCGCCAGTTAGCTAGATTGGGCGTGGATGTGATAGAAGCGGGTTTCCCTTTCACCAGCACGGGAGATTTTGAGGCCGTCCAAAAAATAGCGCGATCGGTCGGCACGGAAAATGGGCCGACAATTTGCGGTTTGGCAAGGGCGAGAAAGCCGGATATCAAAACAGCAGCCGAAGCTCTGAAACCAGCGGTAAATTCGCGAATTCATACGTTTCTGGCTACGTCTGACATTCACTTGGAATATAAGCTGAAAAAGACGCGGGCTGAGGTTCTGGAAATTGTGCCGGAAATGGTGGCCTATGCTAAGTCTTTTGTGGAAGATGTGGAGTTTTCGCCGGAAGATGCTTGTCGTTCGGAACCAGAGTTTTTGTATCAGGTTCTGGAACGGGCGATCGCCGCCGGTGCAACTACTGTGAATATTCCCGATACTGTCGGCTACACGACTCCGAACGAGTTTGGGGCTTTGATTCGGGGAATTAAAGAAAATGTGCCGAATATCGATCGGGCAATTATTTCAGTTCACGGTCACAATGACTTAGGATTGGCTGTTGCTAACTTTTTGGAAGCGGTAAAAAATGGTGCCAGACAGTTAGAATGCACGATTAACGGGATTGGCGAACGGGCGGGAAATGCGGCTTTGGAAGAGTTGGTAATGGCGCTTTACGTGCGGCGACAATATTTCAATCCGTTCTTGGGCCGGCCAGCCGATTCTGAAGAACCGCTGACGAATATTGATTCGCGCCAAATTTACAAAACTTCCCGCTTGGTTTCCAATTTAACGGGGATGTTGGTACAGCCAAATAAGGCGATTGTCGGCGCAAATGCTTTCGCCCACGAGTCGGGAATTCACCAAGATGGGGTGCTGAAAAATAAGCTGACATACGAGATTATGGACGCTGAGTCGATCGGCTTAACGGAAAATCAAATCGTACTGGGCAAATTATCCGGCCGCCACGCTTTTCACACTCGCTTAAAAGAGTTGGGTTTTGAAATGGCTGACGATGAGCTAAATAAGGCTTTTGTCAAGTTTAAGGATTTAGCGGACAAGAAAAAAGAGATTACCGATTGGGATTTGGAGGCGATCGCCAACAACGAAGCCCACCAAGCACCGGAACTGTTCCGGTTAGAATTGGTGCAGGTTTCCTGCGGCGACAAATCTCGCCCGACAGCAACCGTTACGGTGCGGAATCCATCGGGAGAAGAATTGACGGATGCTGCGATCGGCACTGGGCCTGTGGATGCGATTTACAGGGCAATCAACCGCGTGGTAAACGTACCGAATGAGTTGATCGAGTTTTCTGTACAATCGGTGACAGCCGGCATAGATGCGATCGGCGAAGTAACAATTCGTCTGCGCCACGAAGGGAAAGTATTTTCCGGTCACTCAGCAAACACCGACATCATAGTCGCCTCCGCAGAAGCATACATCAGCGCCTTAAATCGACTGTACGTGTCATTGCAGCCTGAAAAATCCTCCGAACAGCCAACTGCGATCGCCAATCAAGTTGTTGCACAAGCACAGCGCTGATCAATTTGCAGTCAACCATCTTGCTTAAACCAAACCGCAGACGAACCCAGATCGAAGCAGAGCAAACTCAATTAATCTGCCTTAATCCGCGTTCATCTGCGGTTAAAAAATTAACTTAATTACCTAAAAATAATCATGTAAAAAATGCAAGAAGAAACCTTAAACAAAGAGCGAGAATTCCACGATGCCTGGGCATCAACAATAGATATTGACGGCATTCGAGTCAATGATTACTTTGAAGCTTGTACTGCCCCAGAAAATAGATTTATCCTCAAACAAATCGGCGATATTACCGGGAAACGCCTCTTAGATTTAGGCTGTGGTGCCGGAGAAAATAGCGTTTATTTTGCCAAAAAAGGCGCGCAATGCGTAGCTGCAGACTATTCTCAGGGCATGGTAGATGTGGCCATGAAATTGGCAGAAAAAAATGGCGTTATCATAGAAGGTTGCACTGTCAATGCAATGGCGCTAGATTTTCCAGATAACAGTTTTGATATTGTTTACGCTTCTAACTTGCTGCACCATTTACCGGAACCAGAAAAAGCAATTCGCGAAATGCAGCGCGTGCTGAAACCAGGGGGAAAAGCTTGTTTTTGGGACCCGATGAAGCACAATCCGGTGATTAATGTTTACCGCAGAATGGCGACTGAGGTGCGAACTGAGGATGAAAGTCCTTTGGATATTAATATTGTGAATTTTGTCGAGTCTTTGTTTTCAAAGACGGCTTACGATACATTTTGGCTGGCGGCGCTGTGGATTTTTTTACGCTTTTATTTGATCGAGAAAATACATCCCAATGAGGAGCGTTACTGGAAAAAAATTATTATTGAACAAGAGAGATTGAAACCGGAATATTCTCGATTGGAAGGGTTGGATGGGTTTTTAAAGAAGTTGCCTTTGATGAAGCGGTTGGCTTGGAATTTGGCTGTAGTAGCAACGAAGTAGTTACAATTTCATAAAGTAGCGCTAGATATTACCCCCCCAACCCCCCCGCGATTTCGGGGGGGCTAAGACTTCATCTATAGTACATCTTTAGAAAAATGGTATAATTAAAAGAAGTACAATAAGTCAAAGCATTTAATTAAGAGGCTAAGTATGCCCGAAACTATTACTGCTGTGTACGAAAACGGGGTTTTTCGTCCCCTGACTCCTTTGTCGTTGAATGATGGGGAAACTGTGCAGATTCAACTCTGGCTTGACGATTCAAAAAAGCAGGCAGAATTGGCAATCCAGTTGTTAGTCGATCGAGGATTGGTGACTCCACTACCTAACACTCCCCAGAATGTCGAGGCTCTAACCGACGAAGATGTGTATGAATTGGCTAAAAAGTTAGGGGGAAAACCGGGGAAGCCTCTATCAGAAATGATTATCGAGGATCGCGGCCCGTGGTAAACATTTATTTTTTGGATAGCAGCGCTCTCATCAAAAGATATGTGGTTGAAATTGGCAGCCCTTGGATCAAGACTCTCACGGATTCCCAGACTGGTAACTCGCTGCTTCTCATCCGCATTACCTGGGTGGAAGTTCTTAGTGCCTTTGCACGAAGACAGCGTGAAGGCGGTATAAATGCTGCAGAAGTTGCTGCACTTATTCAAAATTTTCGCTCTGAATTCAATAGTCGGTATAGAGTTATTGAAGTTGATGAGGCACTGGTTGAAAGGGCGGGTGAACTGATTGTTCAATATCCGCTGCGGGCTTATGATGCTGTGCAATTGGCGGCTGCTTTGCGCGTTCAATCTGTTTTAAGATCAATGCCAGAAACTCAACTAATTTTTGTTTCGGCGGACAACCGATTGCTGGATATTGCTCAGTCGGCCGGGCTGGCGATCGACAATCCTAATAATTATCCCTCATCAAACGGTTCGTAGTGCGGACTTTAGTCCGCAATATAGAGCGGACTGAAGTCCGCACTACGAACCTATATTAGTGCGATCGTTATTTAGAGAATTTCCTTCAAGGTTTTAAGTAATATTTGATTCTGTTCTTCCGTACCTACACTAATTCGCAATTTGTCTTCTAATCGCGGCTGATTGAAGTATCGAATCAGTATTCCCCGTTGTTTCAGTGTTTGATAAATTCTTTCTGCATCGCCGCCCAGCGGCCTAACTAACAAAAAGTTGGTTTGCGATGGCCAAACTTCAAAGCCTAATTCTTTGAAAATGACGGCTAGTTTTGCTCTGGAAGCCTTGACTTTTTCGGCGTTGGCTGTTTTGTGCTCTGAATCTGCGATCGCACTCGCCGCCACTGCATAGGCTACAGCATCAACATTGTAGCTGTCTTTGATTTTATTTAATTCAGCCAGCAGCAGCGGATTTGCTATAGCAAAACCCAACCTCAATCCTGCTAGAGAATAACCTTTTGAAAGAGTTCTCAAAACTATAACATTACTGTACTTTTTTGTCAACTCCAAAGCATTGTCTTCGGCGAAATCTACATAAGCTTCATCAATGACAAGAATACCCGATAACTCTTGAGCCAATTTCTCCAAATCTGCCACAGAAATAGCTGTTCCCGAGGGACTGTTGGGCGAGGCTACAAATGTCACAGCACCTTTAGCAGCTATTAGCAAATCGACTGGTAACTGGTAGTCGTCTGGATAGGGAACTTCGACAAATTCTGCATCTTGAATTTGTGCCAAAGTGCGGTACAATACATAGGTTGGCGCGGGACAAACAATCTGTTTTCCCGGTTCGCCCACAGCACGAACTATCAAGTTCAATAAATCATCGCTGCCGTTACCTACAGCAATCCAATCGTCAGGAACTCCCAAAACTTGACTAGCAGCGATGCGGAATTTTTTACCCGTTGGATCTGGATAGCGCCGCAGCATTTCTCCGTCTATTTCGTGAAGCACTTTTAAGGCTTTTGGAGAAGGCGGATAGGGATTTTCATTAGAATTTAATTTAATAATTTTTGTGCCTAGCGGTGGCTGTTCTCCCGGCACGTAACCCGACATTTCCTGGATGCTTTGGCGAAAATAATTCATCTATTATCTGGCGTTAATCTGCGTTAATCTGCGGTTAAAAAAGATCATATCAAACAATTAGTGACAATCCGAGTTATACCCAAATCAATTAATTTTTGCCTATCTTCTGGATCGTCCACCGTCCACACCACAATGTCAACTCCCTGACTCCGGCTTTCTTGAATCAGTGCGGGATTTTCCAGCAAAATGCGATACTGGCTGCTAATCAAGCGATCGCCATGCGCCACAGCTTGAGATAATTGAGTTTTGTATGCTTCTAGATTAGCAACGATATGTCCGATCGCCAAATCGCCAGACAGCCGCCGCACTTGTGCCAAAAATCCATCACTAAACGAGGTAATAACGCATTTTTCTTTGATTCCTGCACCATTCAAAGTATTGACAAAATCCGCAACTTCTGCATCCGACCATTCGCAATGGGGCTTGACATCAAAATAGAGAAATTTGTCAACTTTTTTCAGGATAACTAATGCTTCTGCGAAAGTAGGGATTTTTTGTCCTGAAAATTCATCGCTAAACCATTTTCCCGCATCAAGTTTCTGCAATTGAGACAGAGTTTGTTCCCTGACTTTACCAGAAAATCCAGTGATTCTATCTAGTGTTGTGTCGTGAAAAATCACCGGTACGCTGTCGGCGGATAGTTGGATGTCAAATTCGATCGAATCGGCTCCACGGGCGATCGCCAGTTCAAAAGCTGCTAAAGTATTCTCGGGGGCGATCGCCGAAAAACCCCGATGTGCGATAATTTCTACATTCACTATCTCGCCCCCTCTAAAAAATTGGCCACAGTTTGATTAAAAGTTTCCGGTTGAGTCAAAAAACACCAATGATTCCCCGGTACTTTGGTAGCGGTAAGATTTTTCAAGTATTTCTTGTAGGGCTGCATTTGCCAATCCATGCGATTTACGCCTTTTTCCGGCTGTACGAACAAAGTTGGAATTTCAATATTTTCAGTCAAACCGGCAACTTTCATCACTTCTGCAAATATCTGATTTCTGGCGGGAATCGTAAATTTACTACCCCAACTTCCGTCTAATTTTTGTTCGACTTGGTGTTGGAATATCATTTGCTGCGCGTCACTCCAACCAGCGTATTCTCCCGATTGTTTGGCTGCGGCTTCTGCTTGGGATAAACTCGCAAACGGGCCCATACATTTGAGACAGTCTAATTTTCGGTAAACAATTGGGAGGGTGAGTTTCATCGCTGCGGGCAGTTTGGTGATGAAGATCGGGTCTACTAAAATCATACTGCAAAAGCGATCGGGGTTTTGTCTCGCCCAAATCGGTGCTAGTTTTCCCGTCCAAGAATGTCCTAAAATGTGGCAGGAAGACCAGTTGAGATGTGCCATCAAAGCTTCTAAATCTGCGATCGCACTTGCAAAAGTATAGCCTGTTTCCGGTTTGCTGCTCTCTCCGTGGCCGCGCATATCCGGCGCTACAATATGATAGCGGTTCGCCAAGTAATTGCCGAGGCTAGTCCAGACAACAGCACTATCTGCTAAACCGTGCAACAGCAACAAGCGCGGAACTTTTTCTGCTTCTTTTTTGCTCTCGGTTGCTGAGTTCCATTCTAGGTAAGAAAGTTCAATTTCTGGTAATTGCAACCTGTTGCGTGCCGGCATAATTAGCGGTAGTTTTTAGCGGTTGTTAGCAAAAAAGGGTGGATTTTGTACCTAGATTGTGTGTTAGATGATTCGGCGGTTGAAACCGCATCTACACAAACAATGTCGGCCTGCGCCGACTAAAAAATAAAGGGGGTGGCTAACCCGGAGTTGGTAAGTAGTAAGACACAATTAATTACACAAAACTCTGGGCTACAAGCCTTGTCTAGTAAAGAATCAGCAAAAAATCAGTTTGTAATTAATTCTGTCCAATTACTTATTATACCAATTCCGGTTGCACTCCTCATGATGTTAACAGTTAACTGTTAACAGTTAACTGTTAACAGTGAATTTACTCTTCTGATGAAGAGAGGATTTGATATTACTCGTCTATGGCGCGATCGCCAGCCAAAGCCTACAATTATCGCAATATCCGCACTTTACGAATAGTAGAAACCGGGTTTCTAGGATTTTTGCTCAATCGTAGACTTCTGGCAAAAGTTGTTTTTTCGGATGTTGCTTTGAGCAACGCTTTATACCAAATCCGGGTTTTGGAGATTCTTTACGAACCAGTCGGAGCCGGCCGACTTTGTTTTTGTAGACGCGGTTGAAACCGCCGCTTTGTCTGGGTTATTTGGAATTTTTTGATAAAATTTGCTCGTCTTCAACTACTTTATGGTTGTGGTTCAGATACTTCAGTTTGGACGATCGGCTCTTTGGCAATTTTGCTCAATTTCACTGAATCCAACAAGCTTTCCCAATCAGCCTTGAGGGTTGGATCGTCAGGCTGAGCCCGTCTTGCTGCAGCTAGGGTGCTGATGGCATCTTGCCAAATCCCATTTTCAGCATAAATAAAGCTTTTCTGGCGCGGATCTGCCTTTTCTAATTGACTGCGGATATCTGGACTGAGTTCAACTCGCCGCACAGTACCCATTTGGAACAGATCGCCGGATCTATCTTGAGGATTGTCGCAAATCACTGTCAAACTCCAACGGTAATTTTTTCCTACTTCCAATGGCGGCACATTTTTATTAGCGGGGATACGAACCTCGACAGTCCCTGATAAATTGCTAATTTGGAGAGTCTGTTTATAAATCTCCTTGTCGTTTGGATCTAGCAGACTAAATTCGGCTAATTTCGCTCTTATTGGAGGCCAGTTGAAAAAGAATGTTGGATAGTCGGAAACAGTCCGTGCGAAGTTATTTGGAGGAACTAAGGGTATGAGATATATTGGATTTGGGTTGGAGTCGAGCGCGCAGCCGCCGCGCGTAATTCGTGGTGTTACTGGTGGCTTGAACTGCATATCTATATCTTCACGGGGCTGAACGAAGCGCGGCCCTCCCGATTGAGTCGGCGGTTTGCCTGGGTCTTCCCTCGGCTCTAGCTGTGCCAGACTTGCCAATTGGCAAGTATTAAATGTTGCTATCAATAATATGCAACCAAAGGCGATCGAGTTGAGCCGAAAATTACTAATTTTTTTCATCACCGTTGCCAATGTTTTTTAATGTATATTGTCTCTGTTTACTGTACCCATTTTTTTTCTCCCAACACGCGGTATACATTAACTTTTTGTTCCCTGCCTTTTAAAGGTAAAGATCCCCAAGATTCTACTTCAAATTTTCCTTCTAGATGTACTAAAGTTTCTTCGCCAATCAAGATCCGGCAGGTGTCTTCTTGCCGATGTTTTTCGCAGCTTTCGAGGCGAGAAGCGATATTTACACTGTCGCCGATTACTCCATATTCTAAACGGGTTTTGCCTCCCAAGCTGCCCACGACGATCGGCCCTGTAAAAATTCCGACTCGCATTTTTGCCGCTGGTAAACCGCGATCGCTCCAATTTTGATTCATGGTTGGTAAGCGCGAACTTATAGCTAGAGCGCAAGATACCGCAAGGCGAGCATCTTCGGCAATTGCTTCGGGAGTTGTGCGGGGAATTGGCACCCCAAATACTGCCAGCATTCCATCTCCGGTAAATTTATTAATTACGCCTTGATGTTTTTGCACTTCCTCGGCCATTGCTGATAAATACTCATTTAACCAAGGCATTACTATTTCTGGGGGTAGTTTTTCAGAAATTGTGCTAAAACCTTGCAAGTCAGTGAGCAGCATTGTAGCAGTTACTTTTTGCCCTGGCAATAGCCCGGACTGGAGGAGATGGACGCGCTCTTTCCACAAAGCATTGGCGATCGCCGGTGAAGTTTGTTGTCCTAACAGTTTCATAACAATTTCTTGCTGCTGTCTTGACTGATGGTACTTGTAGGTGATGACGGCTACAGGGGCGATCGCCAAGGCCAGAGTCGGCGCTGTCACAGGTATCCACCCTTGTTGAGTGAATAGAAAAAATGTGAATCCCCATAAGATGCCGCCAAGTGCGATCGCGCTAACGGTGAAACTGAGCGTATTTTCTAGCCGCCAAGCCAAACAGCCGCCAACTCCTCCCCAAACAGCAATCCAAAGCATTTCTTGCCATTCATCCCAAAACCAAAATAGCCCTTTACCATCTAAAACGGCGCTGATAATTTGGCTAGTTGTTGTTGCGTGAATCAATACTCCAGGCATCAGGCGGTTTTCGCTGACAGTAGCGCTGTAAGGAGTAGAAAAGATATCTCTTACAGTTGGGGCTGTAACGCCGATTAGCACTATTTTATCCTTGACCAATTTGGGGTCAACTTTTCGCTCCAAAACTTGACTTAGTGTCACCGTATTTGCGACATTTGTAAGAGAGCGGTAATTCAGCATGATTTGATAGCCTTGACTATTAATTATCTGATACCCTCCTGAATCCGGCTTCAGTCGCCGAAACACTGTTTTTCCTATTTGGATTTCGTTATTTGCTGTAATTATTGTTTCTATTTTCTTGGTGTCAAAATAGTTATAAGCCAACCGCATTCCCAATGAATTAAGCGTCGAATTTTCATAAAAAGTAAACAGAAAATTGCGGCGAATTATGCCGTCTGGATCGACGATTAAATCGCTAAATCCTATCTGTTTTTTGGGTAGTTTCGGAGGGGGTCCAGCTCGCTCGCGCTCGGAGTTGCCGAGGGAGGTAATCGCGATGATTTTGGGGTTTTTGAATTGAGCGGCCAATTCTGCATTTCCCGGTTCGTAGGGGATATCGCGAATAATATCCATACCAATAACTGCGGGTTCGAGACGGGATAATTCGGCGAGCATTTTTGCTAAAACGCGATCGGAAATTGGCCATTTCTTAAAAGCACGAATATCCTGTTCTGTGATTTTTACTACGAGTAATCTAGGGTCAGCGCCCGGATCGGGACGCAACTGTACCATCAGGTCAAAAGCTTTTAATTCCAATGGCTGCAACCAACCTAAATGTCGCACTCCTAAGAGAGTTCCCGTCACGACAATCCAGGTAATCGCCAGAGGTTGCAAGTCAGCGAAGGGGAAGGAATTAGTTAAGTTTTTCCAACTCCAACGTTTCTCTCCCAATTGATGATGGAATCTCTTAAAGAATTTGGGCATCATAATTCTTTTTTTTCAAATTTATTGGACAAAGTGCGATCGGAGGCGGTCATAATTAAAAGAATAATGCGATCGCCCTGAAGTTCCTTACAGTAAGGAAATTAGCTTTTCAGGTTTAAGGTTTATTTATGCACGCCTGCTGGCATCTTAATGTCAATAATGCCAATGATTGATGCCCAATTTTTAATTTTCCTGTGCTGTTTTGGCGATCGCATTTAACTGTAATCCCTGGGGATAAATGTTTTCTTCTTTGCTGCGCTTGATGTCGGCTTCGGAAATCTGGGGTTTGAGGTATTTCGCCAAAACTTTCACGATGTCGCCCCGATCGATCGTCCCTACGACTGAACCAATAGGCGAGAGGACGATGATTCGGGGGAGTTGACGGGCTTCCATGCTGTTAATGACTTCGGCGATGGATGCTTTTTGTGAGACTGTGGGGGTTTTTCCTAGGGGTTGCAAAATGTTGTGCAAAGTCTGAATTTGCCACTGACTGCGTTCTGTCAAGCGGATATCGTCGATCGACACTAAGCCCAAATCTCGCCCGTTGGTCGCAGCAATGTAAAATGGAAACGGGTTGACTTCTAACAAATAGCGATCGGCAAATTCTCGCAAACTCAAATCTGCATCTACAACTCGAAATTCGCGGCTCATCGCATCAGCCGCTTTAGTTGTGAGCAAAGCTTCTTGCAGAGCAGCAAAGTCTCTGTAGGCTGTGGCATTCCGAATCGCAAACCAGCCGATTAGCGCAATCCACAAGCCGCCGTACTGGCGCGCTAACAAACATACACTTACACCAAAAACAACCGCCAACCAACCCAAAACTTGTCCTGTTTTTGCCGCCCAGCGAATGCCGACAAATCGAGAGCCGGTAATTTTCCAAATAGCTGATTTTAAGACTTGTCCTCCGTCCAAAGGCAAGCCGGGAATTAAGTTAAACAATCCCAAAACTAAATTTATTTCTGCTACCCTATCTGTTACAATAGCAATCAAACTTGTTTGAGGGAGAACTTGAGAACCCAAACCGAGGATTAAAAACAGCGCGAAGCTGATCAGAGGGCCGGCGATGGCTACTTGAAATGCTTGACCGGGAGTTTTTGATTCCGAGTCGATCGATGCAACACCACCAAATAAGAATAGAGTAATAGAATTAACTTTAATCCCTTGCGATATGGCAGCCAAGCTGTGTCCTAGTTCGTGCAACAGCACGGAAGCAAACAGCAGCAGAGCTATGGCTAACCCAGCACTCCAGGAGAGCGCAGGCCCCCACAAGCGGTAACTGCTAGCATATTCGCGGGTTGCGAGGGCTAAAATTATAAACCACGAATAATCTATCAGTAGGGGGATGCCAAATAAAGACCCGATTCGCCAACCTGTCTGCATGAAATTTTCCTGGGAAAGGAGAGCAAGAAAGAGTTTCTATTATATCTGTTCTTCTCCTTGCCTTTCCCGTTGCCGCGGTTTCTACAGAACTCCGGCGTTACCCAAGCCCAAGATTACTCCAGCCCCCAACAAGTGGCCGAGGCTGGTTGTTGCCAGCAATTCCGGGATGCCGAAGCCTTTGAACATTCCGGGGACTGCAACGGGTAAAGCAGGGCCTTTGCCTCGGTTTTGCTTGTTGATGCCGTAGTAGCCGATCGCGATCGCCAGCAAATTGCATAAAATCATTGTCAGGCCTACCATTGGCGACCACTCCGGCGTTGAGGGAGTGGTAGACTGTATGGCTAACAGTAAAGATGAGTTAATCATGTTGTTATTTCCTGATTTCACAGATAATATCGAGCGCTACAAAATTATAAAAAGCATTCTGCATTAAACTAAAATTTGTTTTATTAATTAACAATTTGTTTATATTTTGATACAAATTCATCGCGGAGGAAAAAAAGTGCGGGTTAAAATTTGCGGAATCACGAAACTCGATCAGGGAATGGCGATCGCCCGTTTGGGAGCTGATGCTTTGGGGTTTATCTGCGTGCCCGCTTCCCCGCGCTATGTCAGCCCCCAAACTATTCGCCCGATCGCGATCGAGTTGCCGGAAAATGTCGATTGCATCGGCGTTTTTGCTAACACCACAATAGAAAACATCTGTCAAGTAGCGATCGAGTCAAATTTAAGCGGGGTGCAGTTGCACGGAGATGAAACAGCAGAATATTGCGCGAGACTGCGGGAGTTTTTGCCGGGAATTGAAATTATCAAAGCCCTGAGAGTTAAGACTCCAGAAACTTTAGCGACCGCTGCTATTTATGCCCTTCACGTCGATACTTTACTGCTGGATGCTTACCATCCCGCTCAACTCGGCGGTACTGGCAAAACAATAGACTGGGTGATGTTGGCAGAGTTTAAACCGCCTTGTCCTTGGCTGCTCGCGGGCGGTTTAACACCGGAGAATGTTTTAAATGCAATTGATAGCGCCAAGGGCAGTAATTTCAGCGGTGTTGACCTTTCTAGCGGCGTAGAAATAGCGCCGGGGAATAAAGATTTGACCAAAGTTGCTCAGTTGTTTGCTAACTTAACTCAAATTGCTAATCATTGATAATTGGTAATTGAGAAAAAGCTAATTTGTAACACATACTTTGTGCTTTTGATTCTGATGTACTAGACTTGAGTTGCAGAAGTCGGATCTCGATCTTTTAACCGCAGATATCGGGCAGATGTAACCAACGATTGACGCAAATAATTTCAGGGTGTTTGCCGATTTTGGGAATTGCTCGTCTGCTCAGTTCCCTCGCGCACCGCAATTCAAAAACTCGGTTTCTCCATCGCCCGTCTCTCGAAAAGCAGGCGCAACCTTCAAAGAAACCGAGTTTCTGCGATAATTTACGCATCCTCACCAAGAGCGAGGAAGAAACCCGGTTTCTGATTCCTCGCACACATCCCAGAAACCGGGTAATGACAAGGCCTTATTCCGACTACTAATATAGCCTTAAAACTTTTAATGTTAAATTTGATTATGTTAAATTTTAGTGCGATCGGGCTGCTGGACTTACTGGCGCGCCGCCTCACCCTGGCTTTTTCAACTATTCCCGATTTCACCGACTGGCTGGTTGCAGCTATGCTGGTGCTAGCTTACACTGCGATCGCGCTTCCCGTCGGTTTTTGGTCGGGATTTCTGAAAATAGACGTGCAAACCTCTTGGCCTACCATTACCGGAGTGCTGATAGGCTGTTTGTTAAGTCCGGGGCTTAGCGAGGAAGTATTTTTCCGCGTGTTAATGCTGCCGCACCTTCGGGAGAATGTTCCTGGGTTAATGCTGTGGTTTTGGGGATGGGCGAGTTTGGTGCTGTTTGTAGTTTACCACCCGCTGAACGCGCTGACTTTTTATCCGATCGGTCGATCGACCTTTATGAATCCAGTGTTTTTGCTGCTAGCGGCAATTTTGGGAGTAGCGTGCTCCATCGCATACCTGCAAAGCGGTTCCATCTGGCCGGCGGTAGCGGTTCACTGGCTGGCTGTGACAGCTTGGCTGCTGCTATTAGGCGGTTACAGGAGGCTGTATGGTTAAATGTACAAAGTCCAGCATCACTATATTGTCAGGAGGAACTCCATCGTGGGTATCATAGGAGCGATCGTAGGTTTTTTGGCAGGGGTAGCAGTTGCTTACTCATTAGTGGAAAAACGATTAAAAAAGCAAAAACAAGAATACTTGCAGCAAACCCGAAGAATAGCTCAGGATATAGAACTAGCTCAGATATCTCGGATGCAGCCCACTGCCGATTCCCAGCCAGGAGAACAGGAAGATAAGCTTAGACAAGCCACTGTCGAACACGAAAATTTACTCAGACAAGTTACAACTCAATACGAAAGTCAACTCCAACAAATTGCCGCTCAATACGAAAATCAACTCCAACAAGTTCGAGCAGAACGCGATCAACTCCAACAAGTTGCTGGCGCACAGGAAAATCAACTCAAACAAGCCAGCGAGGAATTAGAGGCAGCTCAGAATGCTAAATTGCAAGAAAACCTGCAATCTTTGCAATCAGAACACGAAAATCATTTACTCAGAGTTGCTGACGAATTGCATCACAATTATCAAGCTCAAATCGAGGAACATTTGCAATCTTTGCAATCAGAACACGAAATTCGATTGAGACAGACTGCCGAGGAATATCAGAACCGCGAGGTTGAGATGCAGTTACGTATGGAAGCTTTGCAAGAGGAATACGAGAGTCGGTTGCAAGCAGCTCACGAGCAGTTACAAGCTCACGAAACTCAGATGCAGACTACTATCGGGTCTTTGCAACAGCAGTACGAGAATAATGTCCAACAACAAGAAGTTCCCGATCGACAGTTTGGTCAGTTAAATCAAACAGAAGTTGGAGAATATTTACCCGAACCAGAAGTAGGACAGGAACAGTCAAGCGAGTTAAGCCAAACAGAAGCTCAACAAGAGTTAAATGATACAGGTTTTTCGGAGCCACAATCAATTGATTCATATCAACAAACTGAAGTCGAACAACAGCCTGAAATAGCCAGACAATTAGCAACCTATTCGGTGGAGCAATTGATGGGATGCGTTCAAAGTCCAGACTCAGAAACGCGCAAGTTTGCAGCGTCTGCTTTAGGTAACTTGGCTGCTGCAAATGCTCTGACAGACGACAGCCATCGAGTAATAGAAACCTTGGGCCAATTACTTCGAGATTTGCAGCCGGAGGTGCGCGAAGCTGCTGTGGAAGCACTAGGATCGATCGAGTCGGAACAAGTAATTCCGCTGTTGGAACAAGCTTTGCTAGATACAGATAGGGCTGTGGCTGTGGCGGCTAGTGCTGCGCTCAATAGGTTGAAGTTTGATCCGCAGACTCCGGCGGTGCAACCGACAATTGTTGATATTGAGGAAGCAAATAGTTAAGCGGTTACGTAGGGAGCATCTCATTTTTGAAAAAAGCATTTTTTACAAAGCACGCGAACTCTTGCGAGATCGCACTTATCAAATCAAAACTGAGATTCTCCCGACGACTTTCGCGATCGAAAAAAAGTTTTTACCCTAGGGGGCTATAACTTTAATGAGATTGCGGACTTTAAAATCGCTGCTTTGTACCGAGCACAAATTTAGTTTCGCCGGAGTCGCCAATACCCACGTCTAAGCGAATTAATCCAATGGGCGATCGCACCCTTAAACCCAACCCAACAGCCGCCCCAGTCCCCGGTTTATCCCTCACCGAAGCCGGTTTTCCCAACACGCTGTCACCGGTTCCCAAATCCGAAGCAAAATCAACAAATATCACGCCGCCGACATCGCTACCGACGGGAAACCGATACTCGCCGGAAGCCAAAAAATAACTCCGCCCGCTACCAATATCCCCGCTATCGTAACCCCGCACGGAATTGCGCCCGCCGAGGCGAAACGCTTCTGTTGGGGGCAAATCTCCGATGACAGTCCCCCCTTGCAAGTTAAAAGCCAGCATTTCTGGCAGGTTTTCGGACTCGCTGATGCCGAGCAAAGTGACGGGGATATATTGTATATAGTTTGCCAAGAGGCGGTTGCTCACAATGTTCCCGCGTCCCAGAGGTATGGACTGCTCGGTGCTGAGGGTGAGAATCGAGCCGCTGGTGGGGTTAAAGGGATTGTTTCGCCGATCGCGCGTCGCGCCAAAAGAAACAGTGTATAACTCATCCACGCCGGAACCGCTGAAAGTGAGAGGATTGCCCCGTTCGTCGCGGCGAGCAATATTTAAGTTGCGATCGCGCGTGCTGATATTGGTATAATTCAATCCTAAAGTTCCCCGCCAATCGCCCAAAGGTCGCGTAACTGCGAGATTTCCCCCGATCCGAATTTCCCGAACTCGATCGCCGTTGGGCAAATCGATATCCTTGTTGAAAATTTCGGAGATTTTGCGATCGCCAAAAGCTCTCACACTGTATCCCAAACGGTCTTCGGCAGCAATGTAAGGGCTGACAAACTCGACATCGTATTGGATACCTCGGAGGCTGGGTTCAAGTTCCACCGATAGCTGCTGTGCGTTGGTGCCGAAAGTGCGATCGACATAGGAAAGAGGAATAGCAACACCAACATCATCGCTAATGCTAGCACTCACGCCAAAAGAACGAGCCGATCGCTGTTGGACATTGTAAATTACATTAATATCCGTCCCAACTTCTTCAGTAGAAACCGTCACCTTGTCAAACAATCTCAACTGCTGCAACTGCTGCAAGTCAGATCGTACAACTTGCTCGGTGTAATTATCCCCCGCCTTTAGTTTGAGCTCGCCCCGAATAAAATCTTCCGAAATTCTGCCAACAATCGGATTGCCTTTTTTATCAACTGCTTCGCCTCTGGAATTGACAAAGCGAATTTTCACCTCAGCCACATAAACGCCTTCAGCATTTCCCGCTTGACTGATTTGTCGAGTACCGTCTAGCTGTCGGGCGTTGCTGTTTACCGGTTCGGTTTCGGGTTTGGTGGCGATCGTCCCCGGAGTTTGTAACACAGATGTAAAATCTTTATGGCGATTCGACTTGAGAGAAGGCGATTTAACTTCTCCAGTAACCGCGAGCTCATCAGATGCCGGCAAATCCCGCACAATTGGACTCACCTCATCCTCATCCCTCTGCGCCCTCTGCGCCTCTGCGGTTGCTTCTCTAACCTCCACTTGACGCGGTGCATCTGTCAGATCGAGAGCCCGCGCCGACAACTCTCCACCAGCCACCTGCGCCAGAGTCAAAAATGCAATAATCGGAATTCGCATCAGCATAAAATTTAAGCATACTCAACGCATATTACCGAAAATCGGTAGCGATGCCCAATATCAAATCGGGATTTAAACCGCGTTTACTCTAGCGATTCCCAGTATCCCCTCGCGCCGAGGCGGACGAAAGTTCGTACAGGCGCGGTTTCAACCGCCAGATAGCATCGCGCCTGCGGACACGATCAAACGAGTACAACTCACAAATTCACTACAATTAGGCGAAAAGAAACCCGGTATCTTCAAAAATACCGGGTTTCTGTGATGCGCTGAAAATTTGCCAAAGGTCGATCGCGGGCGATCGTAAAATTGGGGAAACCAAAAATTTATTTATAGAAATTGTCTAGAAACACGTTTCTCAAAATGAGCCTGAGTCTGCTGCAACAATTGTTCGCGACTGTCCTTAGCGGTAGTAATGCTAGGGAGCAAATTGCGAGCTTGTAAAGTCATGTGAAGCTGTAGGTGTGCGACGTACTCACTGACGTCTTCGCGCACGGAGCAAGCTGGGTAACGTTTTAAAGTAGAGTTCAAAGTGTTCTCCTGCTTTGAGTTTGCAGTAGTTTCAATAACATTAGAGAGTATCACGGTCTACGTCTAATTGCCTACTCCGCAATGAAGTTTAACCTTTGGGAGGCTTTTTTGTTACAAGTGTTTACATACAATATTGCTTAAATAAATAAATCTACCCGATCAAAGGTAAAATACCGATCGCTAAAAAGCCCGCTGTGTATGTCTTCTTCCTTCTGTCCTAGATAACTAAAGCCCTCTCCCCTCTTCCTGATGACGTTGTACCGAAAGCTCGGAGGCGACACACTGATGACTAATGACTAATGACTTCTTCCCTCTTCCCTCTTCCTGATGACGTTGTACCGAAAGCTCAGAGGCAACACACTGATGACTAAGGACTAATGGCTTCTTCCTTCTTCCTTCTTCCTTCTTCCTTCTTCCTTCTTCCTTCTTCCCTCTACTTATAAGGAGTCGATCGCCCGTGCAGTCAATAGCAATAGCACACAAACACACACTAACCACATTTGTCAATAGCAGCAGCCAAACAGCCGCCTACCTCGACATCGGCAGCGGCCCACCGTTATTGCTGCTGCACGGTTTCTTCGGAGAAAAGACTTGCTGGCTGCCATTAATTGAAATATTGCAATCTCAGTTTCGGTGCATCAGTTTAGATATGTTAGGTTTTGGAGAATCCAGCAAACCACAAATCCAGTACGACGTAGCCGTAGAAGTTGCCTTTGTGCGACAAGTTATAGAACAACTAAACATCGAACCCTGCAGCATCATCGGGCATTCTTTTGGCGGTTGGGTAGCCTCTGCATATGCCCTCAAATATCCTAATTCCGTCAGCAGTTTAATATTAGCAGCACCAGCAGGAATTCGGGACGACAGTTTTTGCGGTCAATACGATGCTTTGCGGCCGCTGCTGTGGCAAACCCCAGTAGTTGATTGGGCCTTGCAGTTGGCCAAACCTGTGGCTCGTCTTGCAGGAAAAAGTGACAAATTGCAGGAAATTTCCGGGTGGCGGCGCGAGTTAATGTCTCAACCAGTAGCCCGGTCATTTTTAATGAGCCGGATGCGGCCGGAAGACGCAGTTGATACAGTCGAAAAAGAAATTCACAAATTACAAATTCCTACCTTAGTCATCGCAGCCGATAGCGACGAAACAATTCCTCTGTGGCACTGTGAAACCTACGCCAAGGAGATACCGGGGGCAGAATTAGTAATTATTCCCAACGCCACCCACGGGTTGCCACAAACTCAACCTCAATTCATCGCGAAGTTGATTTGTAATTTTTTGGATAATTAAGAAAACCTTTGCCAAAAGCCGAATTCTAAAAATTGTGATAGACAACTAATGAAAAATAATTGTATTTTAGGATACTACTTCAACAGAAAATACATAATATATTGGTAGTATTGTAATTTTTTTTTATGTCTATCACACCTTGTGTCAGCACGAAATACAGACATTTAGTAGATTCTGAGGTATTACGAATGGCAGTGCGGAGCAACTACTTTAATCTGGAAGAAATTACCACAGCCAGAAAAGTTAGTGCTGCAGTAATCAACATCAGTGGCCGCCAGCGAATGCTTTCCCAGCGATCGGCTTTTTTTTGCATGAGGTTAGTTTGCTCTCAGAATGCCGCAGAAAGAGCCAAACTGCGGGGGAACTTGTTAGAGGCGATCGCGCTTATGGCAAAATCGCACCGCGACTTAATTAATACTCACAGCAGCAACTTATTGAGTCCCCCTTCATCCACCGTCAAAGCAATGTATTTTGAGGCGCCGCTGTACCTAGACAAGCAAGTGCGCGAATATATCGATCGAATAAAAGCATTAATGCAAGTTCCCGATGCCGAACTCAGCCTTGAAAATCCCGATCTAAAGTATATTATCGCAGCAGCGGGCGACGAATTGCTAGCAGCTTTCGATGCTGTCGTGAGTCAGTACCAGCAAGAAAGCGAAATCGAACAATTTGAAATCGACTTCAAACAGATTGAACTGTATCAAGAAAGCTGTGCTGCTACCTCGAAAGCCGAAGCTCAAGCCGCCGAGATCGATCGCGCACTTCGCGAGCTCAAACAAACTCAAGCCCAACTGATGCACAGCGAAAAAATGTCTTCGATAGGAGCATTAATGGCCAGCATCGTCCACGAAATTAACAACCCAGTTAGTTTTATTCACGGCAACTCGATCCATGCCAAAACTTATACTGAAGATTTGCTGCACCTGCTATGTCTCTATCAAGAATACAATCCTAATCCCTGTGCCGAAATTAAAAAGACAATCGCAGAAATAGACCTCGAATTTCTAGTTGAAGACTTGCCTAAAGTTATGTCTTCCATGCAAATTGGTGCCGAACGAATTCGCGAAATTGTCAAATCTATGGGCAGCTTTTCGCGAACAGATAACAGTAAAATGACGCAGTGCGACTTGCACGACAGCATCGACAGTACCATCTTAATTTTGCGAAACCGTCTCAATGCTAAAACAGACCGTCCCGACATTCAAATAATTAAGAATTATGAAAATATTCCTGGTGTTGAGTGTTATGCCGGACAGATAAATCAAGTGTTTATGAATCTAATTAGCAACGCGATCGATGCTTTAGAGGAGACAGCACAAAATCAGCCCAATGCTGCGTTAAAAATTTATATCCGCACAGAAGTAGCAGGGAGCGATCGCGTGAGAGTGCGGATTACTGACACGGGAGGGGGAATGACAGCAGAGGTAAAAGAACGAATGTTCGAGCAATTTTTTACCACAAAGGCGATCGGTAAAGGTACAGGCTTAGGATTGTCTATTGTCTACAAAATCCTAGTAGAAAATCACCGAGGAACGCTCAGGTGCGAATCAGAAGCGGGGAAGGGAACAGAGTTTATTATTGAACTGCCGGTGGAGCAAATTTAAGCAATTTATCAAACTCAAAATTTATCCAATTTATCCGTAACATTTGCCTAGATTCGATTTTTCGCAGTGAAAAATTACACATATCCTAATTTAGTTGTTTCTAGTTTCCAAATAAAATACCTCGTAATAATTGCCACTCACTTCATCGGCAAGTTACCTAACTTCGGCAATTTTTTAATTGTGAATAGCTGCGAATTCAGCAGATTGAGGTGGAGTAAAGTGCTTTATTTTGGGAATGATATCGAGTTCGGAACTCGCGTAAAATTTTTCGGTTTCAGCCGCTAGGTGAGAGCAGCATTTTTTTGATTGCCAGTGCAAAATTCAGCATTAACTTATATAAATAATATTGCTTAAATTGTGGTAATCAGTATTAAAAGTGACAGCTAGTGTTATCATGTCAAAAATTAACAAACATCAACCAATCTGCGTTGATCGGCGCTCATCAGCCAGCATCAGCGGTCAAAAAATTAATATTCAACAAAAATAAAAATGCAAATTACTCAACCCCTCCACTGTGCTATCCTAGTTTCCCAACTAGAAACATCTGAACACTTTTACAGCAATGTATTAGGACTGCAAAAAATCGATCGAGAATTAAAATTTCTCGGAATCTGGTATCAAATCGGCAACTTCCAGCTTCACCTAATTTTAGCAGCAACAATTATACCAGATGCCATAGATTCCCAAAAATTGGGACGCAACCGACATCTAGCATTTTCTGTGGCAAACTTAGAGGAGGCAAAACAACAATTAATAGCCAGCAATTGTCCGGTACAAATGAGTGCGTCAGGTCGATCGGCATTATTTACCCAAGATCCCGACGGTAACATCATTGAACTCAGCGAGTAACAGATGAAAATCATCGCCTACTCTTACAGCGAACCGCTACTAGAAGCTGCGCCAGCGCCCGAAATTTGGGGCCAAGAGGTCGATCGCATCTATCAAGACTTAGGAGGGCGACAGCAACTGCAACAACTCCTAAAAGATTGCCAAGCAGAACCAGTCAAATACCTATTAATTCAGCGCTTTGAAGAACTGGGCGACACAGTACAGCAAGTGTGCGCGCACCTAGAAAAACTCGAAAACCTCGGCATCGAACTCATTGTCACAGACGAAAAACAAACCGAAAATAGAGCAAACTTACTCAAACTCCTCGCAGAAGTCCAGCGCAGCCAACACAGCCGCAGCATTCGCAAAGGACACGCCCGCAACCGCATCAAATCCCTTCCCCCACCAGGAAAAGCCCCCTACGGCTACCGGCGCGGCAAAGACAAATATACGATCGACAAAACCGCTTCCCCCGCCGTCAAAGACTTTTTTGATCACTTTCTCATCTACGGTTCCCTGCGCGGTTCCGTGCGCCATTTAGCAAAGAAATACAACAAAAAAATCTCCGTCAGCACAGGCCGCCGCTGGCTGACAAATCCCGCCTACCGAGGCGATTTAGAATATCAAAAGGGCCAAGTCATTTCTAACACCCACGTCCCGATTATTTCCAGAGAAGAAGCCGCCCAAATAGACCGATTGTTGCGCCGCAACCGCCACCTTTCTCCCCGCAGCGCCAGCGCCCCGCGTTCCCTCGCAGGTTTAGCAATTTGTGCGGAATGTCGATCGCCCATGACAGTCGCAAAAGTCACCTCCTACCGCAAAGATCGAGAATACCTTTATTTGCGACCGATTAACTGTCTGTCCCAGCCCAAATGCAGCGGTATTTCCTACGAAGAAGTATTGCAATTAACTATAGCAGGAATTTGTCGGGATTTGCCCGATGCCGTCGCCCAGTTGCAAATGCCGCAGATGAACGCAATTAAAGCAGGAATTGCCGGATCTATCTGCTCGAAACAAGAAATCATAGAGCAATTACCAGCCCTGATTGAAAGTGGCATTTTTGACAAAGAAACCGCCGAACTGAGAGCCTACAAAGTCCGCACGGAAATAGCCGAAATGCAAAGCAGGCTCGCACAATTGCCCCCAGTCAACTTGCGAGAAACCGCGCAAACAGTTTCTCTTCCCCAGTTTTGGCTGGATTTGTCGGAATCGGAACGCAGGTTTTATTTTCGTGAGTTTATCGAGCGTATTGAGATAGTCCGGGAAAATTCCCTATTGAAACTGCAAATTATTTTCATTTTTTAACAGTCGTAAATCAGCCCGGACTTGCTATAGCCCAATACGGTTTACTTAAGACGATCTCCCTGGCACACCCCTTAAAAAGGGGGGAACAAGAATCCCCTCAAAGTCCCCCTTCTTAAGGGGGATGCGAGGGGGATCTCCGGGGCATAAATATGTTAAGTGAACCGTATTGTGCTATAGCCTTTCTCAAAAAGGTGATATCATTTCCGGTCGATTACCATAGAAAATACTGTTTGTGCGTGTCCACAAAAGTACCAAATATTGAGCGTATGCAAGCCCGCACTACGAACCTTACTTATTGTGGTAAATCGATCCGACACGATCTGAGAATTCAGTCGATTTTAGATTGAATAATTTTAGTCAACGTAGGGTGCGTCGCCAAGAACAACTCTCGCTATCAACTACAATTAAACGAGTGACGCACCCTACAACTGATAACTTAAGTAAACCGTATTGTACTATAACGGTTCTCAAGCGTGGTGAGGTATGCCCTGTTTGGCCTGCGCGGGCCTGTTTGGCCAATGCCCTGCGCGGGCCAATGCCCTATCCCGGATAGTACCTCCTATTAGAGCTCTAAAGACTATATAACTTAGCAATGAGTTTTAACTCTATTTTTTAGCCTTTAGCCAATAAACAATTAACTCTCCTTTACCTTTAACCGCGATCGCGCCTCTTTCCTCCAATACATACCGCTCTTTTAACTGCTCGCAAACAGCCGAAGTCACTTGAATATATCCCGGTAATCCTTGACATTCCATGCGAGAAGCAACATTAACAGTATCTCCCCACAAGTCATAAATAAATTTTTTAGTGCCAATCACCCCAGCAACTACTGGGCCTGTATTAATGCCAATCCGAATTTGAAAGGGTTCGCCCGTGTCGGTTTTAAAATCTGCGATCGCATCCTGCATATCCAACGCCATATTTGCGATCGCCCCTACATGATCTGCCATCGGCACAGGTAAACCCCCCGCCACCATATAAGCATCCCCAATTGTTTTAATTTTTTCCAAACCGTGTTTTTCAGTTAGTTCGTCAAACTTTGAAAAAATTTTATTGAGAAACCTTACCAATTCTAGCGGTGAAATTCTGGCAGCAAGAGACGTAAAATCGACAATATCTGCAAAAAGAACTGTTGCTGACTCAAACCTTTCAGCAGCAGAACCCTCGCCTTTTTTTAAATTTTCAACAATCGCAGCCGGTAAAATATTCAGCAATAAATGATCCGATTTGTTTTGAGCCAGCCGTAAAGCTAGCTCAACTTTCTGCCGATCTTTAATTTCCTTTTGCAATCGATCGACAAACTCTTCTAGTTGCTTAGTTTGATGTTGAAGCAGTCGTTGCTGATTTTGAATTATTAACTGATTTGCCACTCGTGCTAATACTTCTTTACCTTGAAAAGGTTTAGTAATATAATCAACCGCTCCCACATCAAAGGCTTTCACCTTATCTGAAGCGTCATCTAAGGCGCTTAAAAAAATCACTGGAATCGAACTGGTTTTTGGTGAAGCTTTCAAGTTTGCACACACCTCATATCCATTCATTTCTGGCATCATCACATCCAGCAGAACTAGAGTCGGCGGAAACTCCTGCACCGTCGCCAGAGCTCTTTTTCCGTTCAACGCTTTGCGAACCTGATAGCCTTGTTCAGTTAGGATTGTAGATAAAAGCCGCACGTTATCTGGTTTATCATCAACTACTAAAATGGTGGCTGGAATTGTAGGAGACTGATTGCTGTTCATGCGATCGCTAACCGTATTTTTTCAAAATCCAATATATTAAGAGTCACAGGCCTTAATGGCAGACTTCGCTAACTCAATAATATCATCAAACAGGAAATCACGTGCTAAATCAGTTAAAACCTGTGCAGAGACAGCAAACTCTACAGGCATCTCCTCAATCAACCGAAGAATCTTATCATCGTAGCATTCATGAGCAGCATCATGGATATTATCCAGCCACTCACTAGGCATTTGAGCGAGTTGTAATCCTACGGATTCATTGCTGCTAACCCCACTCAATTCGCTTTCGTTTTCAAGATTATTATCAACAGATTCATCGTAAACATAGCTAAGTCCTAAGTATTTCTCTATGATAGCAAACAAGATTTTAGCCTCAAACGGTTTACGCATAAAATCGTCGCAGCCTGCTGCTAAAATAGTTTTTCTTTCCTCTTCAAAAGCGCTAGCTGTGAGGGCGACAATCACCGTTTCTTTTCCGAGAGGATGAGATTTAATTTGTCTGGTTGCTTCATAACCATTCATTACAGGCATCTGCATATCCATCCAAATCAGGTGCGGTTGCCAATCTTTCCATACATTAATAGCTTCTTGACCATTTTTAGCTTCTCGCACGAGGAAGCCTAGCGGTGACAATAATCTATCTATGACTAGACAATTATCGGCACGATCGTCAACCACCAAAATCCGGTACTCTGGTTGATCTGGTGCTAAACCAATGACTTTTTTATGCGGTTTAAGCATTTGAATTTCGGTGGCATCGGCCAGACCCAGTTGAATATCAAATGAAAACGTACTTCCAAAATCAGGTGTACTGCTGACAACAATATCCCCTCCCATCATTTGGACAAATTTGCGACTAATTGGTAAGCCTAGTCCGCTTCCCTGTTCGGATTTATAACCTGCTTTTGTTTGCTCGAATGGTATAAATAACTTATTCATTTCTTCTGCAGCAATGCCGGGGCCAGTATCTTGAATTTCAAACTGAAGGTGTAAAGATACCGGGCGAATAGAATTCGAGTCTGCACAATCAAAATTCGCAGGCGCGGACTTTTCATATCCCCTGTCGGCGGTTTTTGTTTGCGTGCCTTTCAACTCTACATTTTCAGTCGCCAAATTTTCTTCTACCTTATTTTTCATTCGCAAGGTAACGCTACCCGTCTCTGTAAACTTAATGGCATTTCCGACAAGATTAATCAAAATCTGGCGCAATTTACCCTCATCTCCATTAACAAAGTACGGTACATTTTGGGCTATTTCAAATTTTAGCTGCAATCTCTTAGATTTAGCTTTCAGTCGAAACATTTCTTCTAGGGTTTCTAGCAGGCGAATTAAATTAAAACTGCTTTCATTAAGTTGAATTCTGCCTGCTTCAATTTTGGACATTTCCAAAATATCATTAATTAGCGAAAGCAAATGTTCTCCGGCGCGATTAATAATTCCTAAGTGTTGTTGGTGTTCGTTGTTTAGGGATGAATCGCGCACCATCACCTGACTAAATCCCAGAATTGCATTCAGGGGAGTACGCAATTCGTGACTCATAGAAGAAAGAAATTCACTTTTGGCGACGTTGGCGGCATCAGCCACCCTGACAGATTTTTGCAGCGCTGCTTCTGCCAACTTGCGATCGGCAATTTCTGTTTTCGCTTGTTCAAATAGCGTACATTGCTGGATGGCAATTGCTAGCTGTACAGAAATTTGCTTGAGAGATTCTATCTCAGAAGAGTTCCACTGTTTTTGACTGCGGCAGTGATGAGCAATTAGTAAGCCCCATAAATTTTCCCCTTGCAAAATAGGAACCACGAGGTTAGCTTTAATTTGAAACTGGCTGAGTAAATTAATGTGGCACTCTGAAATACCAGCCGTATAAATATTATCGATCGCCCGAACGCGCCCCTGCTGGTAAACAGAAATATAGCCTTCGCGAAAACAAGGGTCATTAATGTCAATTCCTTGAATCTGCATCACACCCCTTGCTACCGATTCGACAGCTATAAATCCGCTCCAATCTCGGTTGAAACGGTAAATAACAGTCCTGTCTGTTGACAAGAACTCGCGAACTTCTTCAACAGCCATTGTCAGAACTTCTTCTAGGTTAAGAGAAGAGCGAATCCGCTCTTGAATGGAATTCACCAGTCGCTCTCTTTTTAGTTGCTGTTGCAAAGCTGCTTCTGCCTGTTTGCGAGCAGTAATATCTACTCCATAACCAACACACTCCACAGGTATGCCAGCAGCATCTTTGACCAACTTAACCTCATCGTAAATCCAGCGATAATTACCGTCTTTGTGCCGTTCGCGGTATTCGTAGGAAATCGATTCTTTTTCCAATATTTTAGCGAAGGCCGTATCTACAATTTCTCGATCTTCCGGGTGAACGAGGCTGTGCCAATCAAGGGAACCTTCAAAAAAATCTTGCGCTTCGTAGCCAATCAGTGAAATAATGTTCTCGCTGACAAAGGTTACGTCATAATTTCCCCCCACTTGGCAGCTAAAAATAACTGCGGGAGTAGTAGCCAACAAATATTGCAAGCGTTCGGTAACAGAGCGCAATTTTAACTCGGCTTGCTGGCGATCGCGAGCTTCAGTTTCTAAGGAAGTGTTAGTTTCTGTCAACTGTAGGGTACGCTCTTGCACTTTAATTTCTAAATCTTCATAGGCGCAGCGCAGAGCTAATTCTGCATTTTCACGCACGGCGATTTCCCCCTGTAATTTGATATTAATTTCTTCTAATTCTTGAGGGCTTTTTAATGATAAAAACTGCGGAATTAGCCCGAACAGCGTTCCGGCAGTGTAGCAGGAAACGAGACCAGTCACTCCTTTTTCAATCCCGGACAGCCAATAAGCGGAATGCCATAGCGTCCAAATATCTATCAAGTGACCCGTACCGCAAAGAACAATAAATGTACTAAATAAAGCAAATATTCCTGAGAACGGAACGTCGCGTCGCTTCAAAATAAAATAAATCAGCATCGCCGGAATTGAATAGTAGGCGATCGCGATTAAAAAGTCGCCGGTTACGTGCAGCCACACCAAAGGCGTTTGCCACAGATAGCAGTGACCGTGCGGCATATACTGAGTTGGAGAAAAGATATTTTTGACTATTTCCCACATGATTTTTACAGGCAAATTATATTAAGTGCAACACTCTTCTGGTTCTTGTGAGGTGGGTTTTTATAGCCAGCCCTGTCTCAAGGTTAGGGCTGGTTATAATCAACCGCCCTACAAGTTGATTTACCAAAACGGCATGAATCAACATTTACAGCTTTACCAAAACTTTTTCAGCAAAAGTTGCTCGCTGAGGTTGGGATTTTAAGGGAATTTTAATAATAAACTCAGTACCCATCCCAACCTCGGAAGTGCAGCGCAAATAACCTTCATGGCTTTGAATAATTTGATAAGAAATTGCCAAACCCAGACCTGTACCATAACCGATAGGTTTAGTCGTATAAAATGGATCGTAAATTTTAGCGATCGCCTCAGCATCTATGCCACTGCCATTATCAGCAATGTGAATCTGCACCCACTCGCCGTCAACCATAAGCGTGCTGATACGAATTGTTAGCCGTTGGCAATGGGCATATTGCAAGCGATCGGGTAAATTTTTCCCCCAACAGTCTTTTTTGACCGAATGCTTCTGCACCGCCATCTGTTCTAAAGCATCAATCGCATTAGAACAAATATTCATAAATACTTGGTTGAGCTGTCCGGCGTAGCATTCCAAATCTGGCAAATTTCCATAGTCTTTAATCACTTGGATAGCCGGACGGTATGGCTGTTCTTTCAGGCGGTGCTGCAAAAGCATTAAAGTGCTGTCGATACCTTCATGAATATTTACCTTTTTCATATCGGCTTCGTCTAAGCGGGAGAAGGTGCGTAAAGATTTAACAATATCTTTGATGCGCTCGGCTCCAATTTTAATCGAACTAAAAATTTTTTGCAAGTCTTCTAAAATAAAGTCGAGTTCGATGCTGTTAATCTTGTCAGCAATTTCCGGTGGAGGAGTAGGGTAATAAACTTGATAAAATTTAATCAATCCCAAGATCTCTTGAATGTATTCCCGGGCCGGAATCAGATTGCCATAGATGAAGTTAACGGGGTTATTGATTTCGTGAGCGACTCCAGCTACCATTTGCCCCAAAGAAGACATTTTTTCAGTTTGCACGAGTTGGGTTTGGGCACTTGTGAGTTGTTGTAGAGTATTTTCGAGCTGCTGAGTTTGTTTTAACAGTTTAGCTTCAGAATGTCGCAATGAATTTTCAGCCAAGGAGCGATCGCGATTTTCCTGTTGCAAAAGCTCGTTAGCAACCTTTAAAGCTTGCGTCCTTTCAATAACTCGCTTTTCCAACTCCAGCATTAATTGAGAGAGTGCTTCCTGAGCTTGCTTGCGATCGCCCACCTCATTTTGTAAAGCCAAATTTGCCGCCGCCAATCGAGCGGGACTGGGGATAGCCAAGATTTTTGGGATTAGTTCCACCAGCACTGCTGCTGTGGATAGCGAAACTAGCGCCGTAATCGCTTTCAGAAAACCTGAAAACCAATAATTAGGATGCCACAGCGTCCATATTTCCATAATGTGGGTAATGCCACAGCAGACAATAAAAGAGCCAAACAACATGAAAACCCAGTCAAACGGCAGGTCTTTCCGCTTCTTGACAATATAAATCAGCGTGATGGGTATCGCAAAATAAGCGCAAGCAATCAAAGCATCAGACAAAATGTGCAGCCCCACTAATCCAGGCTTCCACAAATAGCAATGACCGTGAGGAATAAAATAGTTAGAAAACATTTTATGAACCATTTGTGTGAAATAAACTAGGTTATTTGCTAGCCAAGTTTAGGAAAAGGATATTGCCGGACGATTTCCCAACCATCCTGCAACCAAAAGTAAAATTAGACTTTTGGACTGAACACTTGTGATGAGTCGATGCAGCGATTTGAAACTACTTTTAATTAAATTAACATCAATCGATTAATATAGAGCGATGTCAACTGTCACATTCTTACTTTTAGCTTCACGACGAACTGTGACACCTACATGACATTTTGGCCAATTGCTTTGGAAAAACTCAGCGCTGCTACCTGAAAGCTAACCCCGCCAGCGTCTCTTGAAATTGGGTTGTGGCACTCAGCGACCACTCAGGCAACCGGGCAAATACCAGATTTAAGGGATGTCACGGATTTAACTCGCCGAAGAGAACCCTTCTCAAAAACCTGTAGATTCGGGTTGACTCTTCATTGGTGTCACATTTAGCCGCCAGGGACTTAAGTCCCTGCGGAAGGTTTAACTTTAGATTGACACCAACTCAGCTTTAAATTACATCACAAGTGATAATATCAACTATAAACTTACCGGCAATTGCCAATTATGACCATAGATGAGGTACTACAGCTAACTCGTGCGCAATCGCAAAAAGATTTACATCCCGTACAAGAAATCCTGCTCCGCCAAGTCTGGGAAGGAAAGACTTATACAAGCATCGCATCTGCCTCTCATTACGGAGAGCATTACCTGAGAAACATCGCCTCTGGCTTGTGGCAATCTCTCTCTGAAATCTTGCATATACCTATTAGTAAATCTAATTTTCGCTCCTCTCTAGAATCGCGTTCCTTAACCGCAGAGGAAGCAGAATTAATTGAAAAATTTACCTGCAGCCAATGCCTAGCAACACCTTTAGAATATCCCGGCTCTCCCGTACCCCTCGGTTCGCCATTTTATATCAATCACCCGCTAATTGAAGAACTAGCCTATCAAGAAATTGCCAAACCAGGGAGTGTTCTGCGGATAAAAGCTCCCAGGAAGATGGGTAAAAGTTCACTTTTGCTGCGAATTTTAGACCGCGCTAATTCTCTTGGCTACCGAACTGTAAGTTTGGATTTTCAGCAAGCTGAGGAAGCTGTTTTAGACAACCTCGATAAATTTTTACGGTGGTTTTGTGCCAACATCAGCAGGCATCTAGATTTTCCACCTTTATTAGATGATTTTTGGGATGAAGATATGGGCAGCAAAGTAAGCTGTACCATTTATTTGCAGCAATATATATTAACCAAAATAAATCGCCCTTTAGTCTTAGCTTTAAATGAAGTCAATAGAATTTTTGAGTATCCCAAAATTGCCCGAGAATTTTTGCCGCTGCTGCGAAGCTGGCATGAAGAAGCAAAGCGGAATAAAACCTTGGGAAAACTGCGGTTAATCGTCCTTCATTCCACAGAAATTTATATTCCTTTAAAGCTAACTGAATCGCCTTTTAATGTCGGTTTGCCGCTGCAATTGCCCTATTTTACAGAAGAGCAGATACTTGCTTTAGCACAGCGTTACCGACTCGATTGGACAGATAGCCCCGATGCCGAGCGACTGATGGCAATGGTGGGGGGACATCCTTATCTAGTGCGGCTCGCTTTTTACCATCTCTATCAAAAGGCTGTAACGCTAGATATGCTTTTGCAAGAAGCTCCCACCATAGGAGGAATTTATAAAGATTACTTGCGGAATTTTTGGGTGACATTGCAAGCAGATACTGAACTCGCAATTGCCCTTAAACAAGTGGTAAAATCTGAGCGCGGTCTGGAATTAGAGCCGATAGTAGCTTGTAAATTAGTGAGTATGGGGCTAATTCATATCGATAACAACCGCTGTACGCTAAGCTGCGAGTTGTACCGCCTGTATTTTGGTTCGCCAAACTTTATTTAGTGATTGCCTACCGTAAAAATCTGTGCTGCTGTTAAGTTTAAGTCTGGGAAGGCGAGGGATCGCACCACATTATCACCTCTAAATTGATTAACTACATACTCACCGTTGGATTATAATTCAGTAGGGATGGTGACAAAAATAACGCTCAGACTGCCTCTTTTTATACTCAACTTTCACTTTTAAACCAACCCGTAAACGGCATGACCGAGGTAACATACCAAATTGGTGGCAGTCTTGCCAGTGATGCCCCTACATACGTAGTGCGAAAAGCAGATGACCAACTCTATCAAGCCTTAAAAAACGGCGAGTTTTGTTACGTCCTCAACTCGCGGCAAATGGGCAAATCTTCGCTACTGGTACGCACCTTCCATCGATTGCAAGCAGAAGGATTTCAATGCAGTACGATCGACATGACCCGCATCGGCAGCGAAAATATCACTCCCTTACAATGGTATAAAGGAATTGTTGGGGATTTGTGGCGCAGTTTCAATCTGGTAGGAAAAGTTAATTTAAAAACTTGGTGGAAAGAAGAAGAAGTTTCCTTTTTGCAAAAATTGAGCTATTTTATTGAAGACATTTTGTTGACTCAATTTTCTGAAGACAAAATTTTTATATTGGTCGATGAAATTGATAGCATTCTGGGGTTAGATTTTGCGGTAGATGATTTTTTTGCTTTGCTTAGGTATTGTTACAATCAGCGAGCGATTAATCCAGAGTATAACCGCATTACTTTTGCAATTTTTGGAGTAGCCACGCCAAGCGATTTAATTGCAGACAAAAAGCGAACTCCTTTTAATATCGGTCGTGCTATAGATTTGCAGGGTTTTGAACTGCACGAAGCCCAACTATTAGTTAAGGGATTAGAGAGTGCCGTCAGTAATCCTCATACCGTTCTCAAACAAATATTAGCTTGGACTTCAGGACAGCCATTTCTCACCCATAAAATTTGCTATTTGGCGTATAGATCCAGCCTAGAAACGGCGGGAGGATTAGTAAATATTCCCCCTGGAGCCGAGGCATTTTGGGTGGATAGTTTAGTACGATCGCAAATCATCGATAAATGGGAATCGCAAGACGAGCCGGAGCATTTAAAAACGATAGGCGATCGCATCCTGAGAAACGAACAACGCGCCGGAAGATTACTCGGCATTTACCAGCAAATCTTACAAGACGTGGAAGTGCCAACCGATGACAGCCGAGAACAAATCGAACTATTGCTATCGGGTTTAGTGGTAAAGAATGCAGGCTATTTGCAGGTAAAAAATAGAATTTATCAAGAAGTATTTAATATAGAATGGGTAGAGAAACAATTAGGGCAACTGCGTTCTTACTCCCAATCTTTCGATGCTTGGGTCGCTGCCAAACAAACAGATGATTCGCGCCTTTTGAGGAGACAAGCCTTAAAAGATGCTCAAATCTGGATGCAGGGAAAAAGTTTGAGCGATTTAGACTATCAGTTTTTAGCAGCTAGCGCCGAACTCGACAAGCAAGAAATGCAACTAACCTTAGAAGCAGAAAGGTTAAAAGAAGTCGAAAAAAATGCCAGACGGCAAAAGTGGTTTATTGCTGCACTCTCTTTGGCATTAGCGATCGCCCTCTTTCTCGGAACAACTGCTTTTTGGCAATATCGTCGAGCTACATTGAGTGAGGTAGAAGCGATCGCCACCTCTTCCGAAGCCCTCTTCACCTTAGAGCAAAAATTAGACAGCCTCATCGCCGCCATCAAAGCCAAGCGCAAACTGCAACAACTCGGCAGCGCAAATCCCGAACTAGAAAAGCGCGTGCAATTATTACTAGAGCAGGCAGTTTATGGAGCTTCCGAGTTCAACCGCTTATCAGGACATCAGGCGACACTGTATAGATTAGCAATCAGTCCCGACGCTGGGACAATTGCCTCTGCAAGTACAGATAACGAGGTCAAACTCTGGCAGCGAGATGGAACCCTGATTGCGACTCTTCCCCACAACGGTATAGTGTGGAGGATGGCTTTTAGCCCCGACAGCAAACTCCTCGCTTGCGCCAGTGGAGATGGCACACTTAAAGTTTGGCAGCAACAGGGAACGTCTTGGTCGGGTCCCAAACTCCTACACACCCTTGAGGGACACAGTAAGGAGTTTAACGGTGTGGCGTTCAGTCCAGATGGCGAGACTTTAGCTGCATCCGGTGAGAATAACACCGTTAAACTCTGGGACAAAAACGGCAATTTATTAACCATTCTCGATCGCACCGATGCGGTGAGGAGTCTTAGCTTTAGCCCCGACGGGGAAATGCTCGTTAGCGCAAGTGCCGAGGGTACGATCCGATTGTGGAAAAAAGACGGCTTATTCTGGGCCTCCGTAAAGTTACTGCGAGCGTTTCAAGGGCATAGCGCTGCGATATGGGAGGTCGAGTTCAGTCCTGACAGCAAGATATTTGCCTCCGCCAGCATGGATAAAACTGTTAAACTTTGGCCCTCCCATGCCCCGTCAGACGAAGAGTTACAGCCCCTGCGAACCCTTAAAGGTCACGCATCTGGCGTTGAAAGTCTAGATTTCAGTCCTGACGGTGAGATTATCGCCACAGCCAGCGGCGATCGCACAATCAAATTTTGGAGCAAAGACGGCAAAGATCTGAGAACTTTTGCAGGACATCGGGGTGCAGTATGGAATATCGATTTCAGTCCTGACGGCAAATCAATTGCTTCGCTGGCTATAGGAAATACTGTCAAACTTTGGCAGCCGAAAAACATTTTTTTCTTGCCCCTGCTAGGTCACGACGCTGCTGTTTATAGAGCTGCTTTCGCTGCTGACGGTAAAATCGTCGCCACAGCCAGTACAGACGGCACGGTGAAACTTTGGCGCGTCGATGGCACGTTGCTGAAGACGCTTCAGGAGGGTACAGGGGGGCTTTGGGATGTGGCATTCAGTCCTGACGGTAAACTCATTGCTTCAGGGGGTGAAAAAACAGTTAAACTCTGGCACAAGGATGGCAGATTTCTCTCAGAAATCAACGCCCACAAAGGTGTAGTTTACGGAATTACTTGGAGTCCGGACGGTAAAATTATTGCCTCCGCAAGCTCAGACGGCACGGTGAAACTCTGGCAGCCAGACGGCGTGTTAGTGCGAACTCTGAAGCTAGATGGCAGCGCCTTCTGGAGTGTGGCCTTTAGCCCTGATGGAAAAGCTTTAGCTGCCGTCGGTAGCAGCGGTACTCTCGCTATCTGGAAGCCCGATGGCACTTTGTTGCAGGCGATTGATGCCCATCAGGCTATGAGTATGGGGGTCAGTTTCAGTCCCGATGGCAAGACTCTAGCCTCAGCCAGTACAGATGGCACCGCCAAACTCTGGAAATTAGATGCCTTATCGACTCTTATTGACACCTCAGTTCCTCACTCTTCACAGCTTCTGCGAACGCTTAAAGGTCACGCACAGGGAGTGCAGGGAGTTTCCTTTAGCCCGGATGGTGAAATCGTCGCTACGGCAAGTCTGGATAACACGGTGAAACTCTGGAATAAAAATGGCATCTTGCTGAGGACGCTCACGGGACATAGAGGTTTGGTGACAAAAGTTTCCTTCAGTCCCGACGGCACTTTCCTTGTCTCCGCCAGCCATGACCAAACGGCGATTTTGTGGGATGTGAAGCGAATTCTCAATACAGACCCCCTGGCTTATGGTTGCGACTGGGTGCGGGATTATCTGCGGACAAATGCCGATGTGAAGGAGGAGGACAGACATCTGTGCGATCGAGTGGGCGATCGTTAAATTCTCCGAAACAATTAACTATAAATTATGAAAGATTACTCTTACCAAATTGGTGGCAGTCTCACCACTGATGCGCCTACATACGTCGAACGACAAGCAGATATCGAACTTTATCAAGCCTTAAAAAAGGGCGAGTTTTGCTACGTCCTCAACTCCCGACAGATGGGCAAATCTTCCCTTCTCGTTCGCACCTTCCATCGATTGCAAGCCGAAGGATTTCAATGCAGCGCGATCGACATGACCCGCATCGGCAGCGAAAACATTACTCCTTTACAGTGGTATAAAGGAATCGTTGGGGATTTGTGGCGCAGTTTCCATCTTGTAGGAAAAGTTAATTTAAAAACCTGGTGGCAAGAACAAGAAGAAGTTTCTCTCCTGCAAAGATTGAGTCAATTTATTGAAGATATTTTATTAGTAAAATTTCCGAGTGAGCGAATTTTTATATTTGTCGATGAGATTGATAGTATTTTAAGCTTAGATTTTCCAGTAGATGACTTTTTCGCATTGATTCGTTATTGTTACAACCAACGAGCTATTAATTCAGAATACAACCGGATTACCTTCGCGATTTTCGGAGTAGCTACACCCAGCGATTTAATCGCCGATAAAAATCGGACACCTTTTAATATCGGACAAGCGATCGATTTGTCAGGATTTAGCTTAGAAGAAGCGCAACCATTAGCGAAAGGGTTAGAAAATGTCATAGCCAATCCGCAGGCAGTTCTCAAAGAAATCTTAGATTGGACGGGAGGACAGCCATTTTTAACGCAAAAAATATGTGAATTAGTAGTAAAAATGGCGGGGTCAGCCCACAGCGGTGATTTAAAAATACCACCGGGAACGGAGGGTTTCTTTGTGGAATCATTGGTGAGAGAAAACATCATCAATAAATGGGAATCGCAAGATGAGCCAGAGCATTTAAAGACAATCCGCGATCGCATTATTGGCAACGAACAACTCACTGCACGTAGCTTAGGTATCTATCAAAACCTCTTACAATGTGGTGAAATTGAAGCGGATGATAGTCGAGAGCAGATCGAACTGCTGCTATCAGGTTTGGTAGTAAAACAACAAGGTTGTTTAGAGGTAAATAACCCGATTTATCAAGCAGTTTTTCACCTACAATGGGTAGAAAAACAGTTAGAGAAACTGCGTCCTTATTCGCAAGCTTTTAACGCTTGGATCGCTTCAAAACAAACCGATGAATCACGATTGTTGCGCGGACAATCGCTAAAAGACGCTTCCTACTGGGCCCAGGGAAAAAGTTTGAGCGATTTGGATTATCACTTTTTAGCGGCTTCTGGTGAATTAGACAGGCTGGAAGTGCAGCAAGCACTGGAAGCAGCGAGGCTTAGAGAAGTTGAAGCCAGACTCACAGAAGAACGCAAGCGGTTAGTTTTAGAGCGAGAGACAGCGAAGCGGCAGCGAAGATTTCTTGGGGCGCTCAGCGGAGCGCTAATAGTTGCGATCGCCTTTGGCATTCTTGCTCTCTGGCAATATCATTACGCCATCACCAGTGAGCAGCAAGCCCGCATCAGCGAAATTCAAGCCCTCACCTCCTCATCGGCAGGGCAATTCGCATCCCAACAGCGATTAGATGCCCTCGTGAGCGCCATCAAAGCCAGACGCAGGATCGACAGCCTAGCTAATTCCAGTCCCCAGTTGCCATCTCAAGTTCAACAAGTGCTGCAACAAGCCATCTACGGAACGGCAGAATTCAATCGCCTGTTGGGGCATTCCAGCCCGGTTCTGGCAGTTGATGTCAGCCCAGACGGTCAACTCATCGCCACCGGAGGCGGCGACCAAACAGCCAAAATCTGGCAACGGGATGGCACCTTGCTGCACACTCTCCAGCACACGATCAGCAGCGTCTACGCCCTTCGTTTTAGTCCCGACAGCCAGCGCCTGGTAACATCCAGCGTGGACGGCAACATTTATCTGTGGAGTCGGGAAGGCAAACTGCTCAAAACCTTTCAGGGACACAAGGCTGCCATATGGGCGATCGCCGTGAGTCCAGACGGTGAGCGCATCGCCTCCGCCAGTGAAGACAGCACCATTCGCCTGTGGAGTGCCGATGGCAAACCGCTCAAAACCCTCAGCGGACATCAAGGTGCAGTTTGGGGTGTTGCCTTTAGCCCGGATGGAAACCTGCTCGCCTCTAGCAGCACTGATAATACTGTCAAGGTTTGGACTCTAGATGGCGAACTGGTGAGCACTCTGGAAGGTCACAGCACCACCGTTTGGGACGTTGAGTTCGCTTTACTTGCAGACAATAGCGGCGTAAAACGTCCCGCCATTATCTCTGCCAGCGCTGACAACACTGTCAAACTCTGGCAACCCGATGGAACCCTGCTACGAACTCTTAGCGGTCACAGTTCGGAAGTGTTTGAAGTCGCCGTCAGCACAGCAGGTGATATGATTGCTTCCGCCAGCGCCGACCAAACTATCAACCTCTGGAAGCCGGACGGGACAATTTTGAAAGTCCTTAAAGGGCATCAATCGGGAATTCGAGGCGTTACCTTTATTCCCAACAGTCAAATGGTTGTCTCTGCTAGCGACGACAATACCGCTCGACTCTGGAATCCGACAAACCCCTTCTCGAAAGTCCTTTACGGACATGGCGGCACGATTTGGGATGTGGATTTCTCCCCCGAAGGTCAGATGCTAGCTTCCGCCTGTTCCGATGGCAGTTTCAAACTCTGGGCGCGAGACGGCACGTTGCTGAAGTCTTTTGCCACAGATAAGGCTGCCGTTCGCTCTGTTGCTTTCCTCTCTGGTGCTAGCTTTGCCAATCCTGCGATCGCACCTTTCCTTGCTACCGCTAGTGAAGATAAAACAATTAAATTCTGGCAGTTCGACGGGACATTACTGAAAACCATAACAGGTCATGAAGCTGGAGTTTGGGATATCTCCCCAAGTCCAGATGGCCGGCTACTGGCTTCTGCTAGCAACGATAAAACTGTGAAACTGTGGAACAAGGACGGCACTTTGCTGAAAACTTTCACAGGGCATCGGGCCAGGGTTTACGATGTGGACTTTACCCCTGACGGACAGAGGCTGCTTTCAGCCAGTAGCGACAGCACTGCTCGGTTGTGGAGTGTTGACGGTAGGTTTTTCAAGACTCTAGAGGGTCATCGCAGCCCTGTTTGGGAAGTTGCCATCAGTCCAAACGGTCGCACTTTGGCAACTGCCAGCAGGGATGACACGATTAAACTCTGGACGATCGATGGCACGTTGCTCAAAACCCTCCAGGGAAATACTAGAGGCATGATGGCAGTTGATTTCAGTCCTAATGGTCAAATGCTGGTGGGGGGAGGCTCAACTGGCGCACTCAAACTTTGGAAGGCAGACGGGACAGAAATAACGACGCTAACCGGACATGAAGGGAACGTTTGGGGAGTTGCGTTTAGTCCTGATGGCAAACAAATTGCCTCAGCCGGGGACGATCGCACTGTGATTTTATGGGATCTAGAGCGTATTCTCAAACTCGATGAACTGGGTTATGCGTGCGATCGCGTCCGGGATTATTTGCGAACAAATGCCGATGTGAAGGAGGAGGATAGACATTTGTGCGATGCCGTGGGCGATCGCTAAATAATCATCAACTATTAACTCAAAATGATTAACGATTATCAATACCAAATCGGCGGTAGCCTCGCCAATGATGCACCGACCTATGTAGTGCGACAAGCAGATGCCGAACTCTATGAAGCCTTAAAAACAGGGGAATTTTGTTACGTCCTCAACTCGCGACAAATGGGCAAATCTTCTCTCTTAGTCCGCACCCTGCACCGACTACAATCAGAAGGTTTTCAATGCAGCACCATCGACATGACTCACATCGGCAGTGAAAATATCACCCCTTTACAGTGGTATAAAGGAATGGTCGCCGATTTGTGGCGCGGCTTCAATCTTTTAGGACAAGTTAATTTAAAAACATGGTGGCGCGATGAAGAAGATGTTTCGTTTTTACAAAGATTGAGTCATTTTATTGAAGATATTCTGCTGGTTAAATTTCCCGACACTAAAATTATTATATTTGTTGATGAAATTGACAGCATTCTTAGCTTAGATTTTCCGGTTGATGATTTTTTTGCCCTAATTAGATTTTGCTACAATCAACGAGCAATTAATTCAGAGTATAATCGAATTAATTTTGCAATTTTTGGTGTGGCGACACCAAGCGATTTAATTGCAGATAAAAAACGAACTCCTTTTAATATTGGTCGAGCGATAAATTTGCGCGGTTTTGAACTGCACGAAGCCCAACCATTGGCGGCGGCTTTGGCAAGTGCAGTTACTAATTATCAACCTATTTTGAAACAGATATTAGCTTGGACTTCTGGACAGCCATTTCTAACTCAAAAGCTTTGCTATTTGGCGTATATGGCAACTAAATCTACAACCAAAACAGTGACTTTCCCAGCGGGAACGGAGAAGTTCTGGGTAGATTGTTTAGTGAAAGAACATATTATAGATAAATGGGAATCGCAGGATGAACCAGAGCATTTAAAAACCATAAAAAATCGGGTTGTTAGCAACGAACAACGGGCAGGGAGATTGCTCGGCATTTATCAGCAAATATTACAATCAAGATTACCCATAATTTTGGATTGTGAAGGGGGTAAATTTGATTGTCAGACAGCTTTTGGGAATCACTCAAAATCACCTTTTTTAATAGGAACAACGGGAATATCTGCCGATAATTCTCCCGAACAAATAGAACTATTATTGTCGGGCTTAATTGTTAAAGTCAATGGTTTTTTGCAGGTAAGAAACAGAATTTATGCTGAAATTTTTAACCTGCGATGGGTAGATAAACAGTTAGGACAATTGCGCCCGTATTCCCAAACTTTCGATGCTTGGATTGCTTCACACCAAACAGATTATTCCCGACTTTTGCGGGGACAAGCCTTAAAAGACGGTCAAATATGGGCCCAGGAAAAAAGTTTGAGCAACCTAGACTATCAGTTTTTAGCTGCTAGTGCCGAACTAGACAGGCGAGAAGTTCAGCAAGCATTAGAAGCAGAACGAATCAAGGAAGTTGAAGCACGACTAGCACAAGAAAAAAAGACTGCAAAACAGCAAAATTTATTGCTATTTTTAGTGAGTATTGCACTGATGATTGCTAGTGTTTTAGGAGTAACAAGTTATTCTCTGTATTGCCGGGCCACTATTCGGGAACGCGAAGCTCGGATTAGTGAAATTGCAGCGTTGGTTTCTTCTTCTGAGGGATTGTTTGCGTCCGATCGCCGATTGGATGCACTAATAGCAGCGATTAAAGCTAAGCGCAGACTGCAAAAGTTAAGGAACACAGAGACACAGATTGAAAATAAAGTTATTGATGTATTGCGACAAGGGGTTTATGAAATAGATGAATACAACCGTTTATCGGGACATAAAGCGGCAGTGATGACCGTGGATATTAGTCCTGACAGCCAGTTAATTGCTTCTGGAAGTGTGGATAAAACCATTAAACTGTGGCGGCGATATGGTACAGAAGTGGCAACGCTCAAGGGTCATCAGGCGATCGTCCGATCGGTCAAATTTAGCCCGGACGGTCAGTTTATTGCTTCTGGAGGTGATGATGGGACTGTGAAAATTTGGCAGCGAAACGGCACTTTGTTGAAAACTTTTCAGGGTCATACTGCTAGTATCTGGACAGTGGCGTTTAGTCCCGACGGTCAAACAATTGCCTCTGCCAGCATGGACAAAACGGTGAAAATCTGGAACAAAAACGGCAAACTGTTAAGAACTCTCCAGGGTCATACTGCTGGGATACCCTCAGTGGCTTTTAGTCCAGACGGTAAGACTGTTGCTACCGCAAGTGGAGACAAAACGGTGAAACTCTGGAACTCTGACGGCAAAGTGTTAAGAACTCTCCGGGGTCATACTTCTGTGGTATCCGCAGTGGCGTTTAGTTTAGATGGTCAGATTGTTGTTTCGGGAAGTGGAGACAAAACGGTGAAACTCTGGAACAAAGACGGTACTTTGCTGAGAACGCTTGAAGGTCATTCTGCTGTAGTATCCGCAGTTGTTTTCAGTCCAGACGGTCAGACTGTTGCTACGGCAAGTCGGGATGGGACTGTAAAACTATGGAATATTGATGGCACAGAACTGACGACTTTTAGAGGTCACACTGCTGGGATTTGGGGGATGGCTTGGAGTCCTGACGGCAGTTTTATTGCTTCGGCGGGTGCAGAAAATACGGTGAGGCTGTGGCAGAGTCACAACCCTTTGCGGACGATTATTAGTGCACATAAAGCTGGGATTTGGGCGATTGCACTGAGTGCGGATAGTTCTACAATTGCCACAGGCAGCGAGGATGGCACGACTAAACTTTGGAGTCGGCAAGGCAAATTGTTGAAGACTTTCACTGGACAAAATACTGCGATTTATGCTGTTGCACTGAGTCGCGATGGCAAGTTAATTGCTTCTGGCACAAACGATAATCAGGTGAATATCTGGACTCGAAACGGAAATGCGATCGCAAATTTGGTAGGTCATAACGCTACGATTTTTGGATTGGCTTTCAGTCCTGACGGTCAAATTATTGCTTCTAGCAGTCAAGATAATACTATTAAACTTTGGCGGCCCAATGGTACTTTATTGCATACTATGACAGGAGATCGTGCTCCTGTTTGGCAGGTGGTATTTAGCCCGGACGGTCAGCTAATTGCCTCGGCTGGGGGCGATGGTACTGTTAAGTTGTGGAAGCTTGACGGTACTTTGGTAAGAACTTTTCGAGGTCATACTGCTGCGGTGTGGAGGGTGGCGTTTAGCCCTGACGGTAAATTTCTGGCTTCTGGCAGTGGGGACAATACTGTTAAGATTTGGACTGTGGATGGTAAGTTAGTGAGAACTCTTGAAGGTCACGCGGCGGCGGTTTGGGGAGTGGCATTTAGCCCGGATGGTAAGATTATTGCTTCTGGTAGTGTGGATAATACGGTGAAGTTGTGGAACTCTGACGGTACGGAATTAACGACGCTCAGAGGTAACTCTGGGGCGATTCGGGGGGTGGCGTACAGTTCTGATGGGACGTTTGTGGCTTCGGTGAGCGAGGATAACAGGCTGATTTTGTGGAATGTACAGCAAGTTTTGAATCTGGATTTATTGGGTTATGGTTGCGATCGCCTGCGGGATTATTTGCGGACAAATGCGATGGTGGAAAAGGGCGATCGCTTGTTGTGTTCGCCCCTTTGAATGATTTAACCGCGAAGACGCAAAGAACGCGAAGAGAAGAGGAAACAGTAACATACTCCCCTTGACGATTCGGCGGTATGAGGCCGAATCGTCAAGAATCTCCAAAACGCGGATTTGGTATCACTACTGACTAATAAAATCGCTAGCGGTCAGAGTACCGGGCGCTATACCGTTCAGTTTTGCTAACAATTGATTGCTACTGGTGACGCTAATCAAAGTTTGATTGTTGCTCCCAGTAATAGTTAGTTGATTGAAACTCAAACCGGAATTTAACCCAATTAAATCCTCGCCTTGGCGGAAATCCGTAATGATATCACTGCCTAAACTTTGAGTTAGCAGAAATACATCATTCCCCGAACCGCCAGTCAAAGTATCATCTCCCACATCACCGCTAAGGAAATCGTTACCAGCATTGCCGAAGAGGCTATCATTGCCTTTGCCGCCGTACAGAGTATCGTTGCCTGTATAACCTTCGAGCAAATCGTTTTCGTTGTTACCGAATAGTAAATCGTCACCATCGCCACCGCCGAGACTGTCATTGTCTTTGCCGCCGTAAAGCGTGTCATTTCCAGCCTTACCAAAAATTAAATCTGCACCTTCATTTCCAAACACAATATCGTTGCCATTTCCAGCATTAATTGTGTCATTTCCTAAGTTGCCTAACAGATAGTCGTCGCCATCTTCCCCCAGCAAAATATCGTCATCTTTGCCACCAAAAATGCTGTCGTTGCCAAAGCCACCGGCAACAGTATCTTGGCCTAAATCTCCTCTCAAAAAGTCGTCGCCTTCTCCGCCAACCACAGTGTCGTTATCTTTGCCGGCGTAGATTGTATCGTTGCCGGTGCCGCCGAAGATTAAGTCATTGTCGGTATTGCCGAAGATGGAATCGTTACCGCTGCCGCCGTCGATGTTGTCGCTGCCGCCCATTCCGTAGAGGGTGTCATTGTCGCCAAGTCCGTTAATTGACTCGTTGATGCCATCGCCTATGATGAAATCGGTGCTGTCACCGCCGTTGAGAGTTTGTTGGGCGGAATTTTGAGTAATACTGCCGGGGTCGATTTCTGGGGCTGGTAGGGGTTCGACGATCGCATTATCCGTTGTCGGTGTTGGCGTGGGTGTCGGTGTGGGAATTGGTATCGGTGTGGGAGTTGGTGTGGGAGTTGGTGTGGGAACTGGTATCGGTGTGGGAGTTGGTGTGGGAGTTGGTGTGGGAACTGGTATCGGTGTGGGTGTTGGTGTGGGAGTTGGTGTGGGAGTTGGTGTGGGAGTTGGTGTGGGAGTTGGTGTGGGAGTTGGTGTGGGAGTTGGTGTGGGAGTTGG
>NZ_JAUBPP010000013.1:53645-86732 GCF_036700765.1 Microcoleus sp. S1D4 | reverse complement strand
TGTAGTTGTGAATTCAAAAGCGCCGATATCCACGATCGCACTTCCATTATTATCACCATCTTGAGGGCGAGTCACGCCCCGCTGATCCGCCGCCGGCGCGCCCGCACCAGTACCGGTATCAATGGCGGGACTTCCTGCTAGCAGCGGCAGCACGAAAGCGCCGTTAATATTTTGTAAAGGGCCGAGTAATGGATCGGCGATCGTCACAGTTGCCGTCACATTATTGTCGTTAGGATCGCCCGTCGTCAGTTTAGCAGGAAATTGCAGATTATTTCCCCCGTCAATTAGTGCCCTTCCAGTTTGGTATTTAACTTTATAAGGATTACCAGCCGTATTGCTATCAAAAATCGAATTTTTGACAGTAATTGGCTGATTTCCAAAAGTCGCAATACCGCCAGAATACTCCCCAGCAGTGTTATTGGCTAAAGTCGAATTGACAATGTTAGTGGAAAAAGAATCTCTATTGCCGACAACTATTCCCCCGCCCTGTTTAGCAGCGGTGTTACCTGAAAATGTACTGTTGACAATGCTGACATTTCCATTTTCTCCAAGCCATAAACCGCCGCCGTTATCGTCGGCTGTGTTGTTAGCAAAGGTACAGTTTGTCACAGTTAAATCGGCATTTCCGTGGCGAACTCCACCTCCTGAACCACCACTCCCTGATGAGTTTTTTACGGCTTTGTTGTTAATAAAAGTGCTGTTTTCCAAAACCACTGTATCTGGAGGATAGCCAAACAGAAATGCTGCACCTCCTTCTCCAGAGGCGATATTGCCGTCAAAAGTGCTGCCTCGGATGATAACATTGCCACCAACAGGCCCCGGAGTTGCATTGGGGCCTGAAGCATTAGCGCCATCGACGTAAACTGCCCCGCCAACCCCTTTCTCTGTGCGGTTGCCTGTGAATTTAGAGTTTTCGATCGTCAGGCTGCCCAACAGGTTATTAACAGCCCCGCCTAAGCTGCCTTTGTTGTTGGTAAATTCGCTATCTCTGATAGTCAGAGAACCGCCGCTTTTAGTGGCGATCGCCCCGCCGCCGCGTTCGGTATTATCCGCCAAAGAACCGTCATTGTCGCTAAACTTACTGTTAATGACAGTTGTGGTGCTGCGGAAACCTGTATGAACGCCGCCACCGAAACCGGCAACATTATTATTAACTTGGCAATTTTCTAAGGTTAAAGTGCTGTTACCTCCCGTTTTAATGCCACCGCCAGCGCTAGTTGTTTCGTTATTCGGATCGGTTCCAGAGACTTTACCGTTGGCAACAATTAGGTTTTTTAGAGTAACATTGGTTGAACCTTCGGTGAGGATTACTCGCGAAGTGTTGTTGCCACTAATGGTTAAGTTGGCTGCACTAATTGCGTCAACTGTCAAGTTTTTATTGATGACAAGTTGACCTGAAGTTAGAACAATTGTTTGATTCGCAAGACTGGAAGCAAATTGAATAATATCGCCGGCTGCTGCGGAGGCGATCGCACTTCTCAAGGAACCGGGCCCGCTATCATTATTGTTGGTAACGGTAACAGTCGCTAAAGTCCCTCGGTAATCCGCCACAGTCTCTGGAGTCAAGGCACTGGATGCCTCAATATCACCCTTGGTAAACTCCAAATTCCAGTTACCAGTGCGGCCGGTGCGATCGCTAGATGCCGCAATATCAGCCCCGGTTAACTCCCCCAGGCGATCGACAAAATTAGCCCCGTCACCCGCAGCCACATCGCAACCGTAAAGCATAATATCAGCTTTGTCGCTCAGCGCATTTCGCCACCCTTGCAACTGGCTGGCATATTGCGGCAAACTATCCGCATTCAACGTCGCAGAACCTAACTGCAAACTGCCAGAATTGCCGTGAGAAAAAATGTGAACTTCGTCTAAAGTTCCCCCCGCAGCAGCGATGGTTTGCAGTTTAGCAGTAATCTGCTCGACTCCATTGCCATTTTTATCTAAAATGATGACTTCTGCATTCGGAACCGCGCCACCCGCAAGAGTTTGATAGTCATCTAAGTCCGACTCAATGAAGACAATAGATTTAGGACGAGAATTGCGGAGAACAGATTGTGAATCAATACTGGCCAAATTTGAACTCATTTCGCATACCCCTATGAGAATGTTGGTAATTTGCTGGTAGATTCACCTGAAAAAACAGAAAACTTTTGAAATCATCTCAAGAAAGCATTTGTAGCGCTGTCCGCCAAGAGCGAGTATGCTATTTACTAGCAAACAAGGACAGCACGGCGTTAAAAAAATACTTACTGAATTCCGACATAGACGACCCCAATCTTTTTTATGCTGAAGGCAGCAGGCAGACTTAAGACCTCAGTAATAAATCGGGGCGATAAAAATTTATGGAAAAAAGAGTTTGCTCACACAACTATTCATGAATTGTATCTATTATCAGGTTTTTTATTAAAATATTTTGAATTTTATAGTAATTAAATGCAGGCGAGGTAATGTCAAGATTTCTAGACGTAAAATTTGTATATGTAGGATGTGTAATGGCACTTTACCGATCTAAATAGCACCTAATTTTAGGTCGGATCGATTACCATAATAAAAAGGTTTCGTTCCTAGCGCGGACTAAATTCCGCCATATAGAGCCTACTAAAGTCCGCACTACGAACCTTGCATAATATGAAACTATTTTCTAGTAACTAACCGTCATAGGATACCCAGCGGGAGAAAATCTTGGAATTGTCGTCAATACCTTCATCCTGCTGGGCACCTACCGATGTTTTACTGGTAGTAAGGCAATACGGTTCACTTAACATATTTATGCCCCGGAGATCCCCCTCGCATCCCCCTTAAGAAGGGGGACTTTGAGAGCATTCTTGTCCCACCCCCTACTCCCCTTTTTAAGGGGTGTGCCAGGGAGATCGTCTTAAGTAAACCGTATTGGGTAGTAATGTGCGCGTCGCGCACCCTACCAGAGACAGTTAGATTGTTACCTGAATAAAATCGCTAGCGCCGAGAGAAGCGGGAACACCGTTCAGCGTCGCTAACAATTGATTGCTGCCCGTAACGCTAATCAAAGTTTGATTATTGCTAGAGGTAATACTGAGTTGATTGAAGCTCAAACCGGGAGCTAACCCAATTACATCCTCGCCCTGACGGAAATCAGTAATGATGTCGCTTCCCACACTTTTATTGAGGAAAAACACGTCATTTCCCGAACCGCCGGTCAAAGTATCGTCCCCAATATCGCCGCTGAGGAAATCGCTACCAGCACCGCCGATGAGCAAATCGTTACCCTTGCCACCGTAAAGCGTATCGTTGCCGGTGTTGCCGGAGATTACATCATTTTCATTGTTGCCGAATAGCAAATCGTTACCATCACCGCCATCCAGACTATCGTTGTCTTTGCCGCCGTAAAGTGTGTCATTTCCAGCTCCGCCAAAAATCAAATCTGCACCTTCATTTCCGAAGGCAATATCGTTGCCATTTCCAGCATTAATTGTGTCATTTCCTAAGTTGCCTAACAGATAGTCGTCACCATCTTCACCAAGCAAGATATCGTCATCTTTACCACCAAAAATGGTGTCGCTGCCAAAACCGCCGGCAACAGTATCTTGGCCTAAATCTCCTCTCAAAAAGTCGTCGCCGTCTCCGCCAACCACAGTGTCATTATCTTTGCCGGCGTAGACGCTATCGTTGCCAGCGCCGCCTTGGATGAAGTCATTGCCGATATTGCCGAAGATGGAATCGTTATCTGCACCGCCGTCAATGTTGTCATTGCCACCCATGCCATAAAGAGTATCGTTGCCAACAAGTCCGTTAATTGACTCGTTGATGCCACCGCCCATGATGAAATCGTCTGTGTTACCGCCGTTGAGAGTTTGTTGGGCGGGGTTGGGGGCGATCGCACCAGAGTCGAATTCCGGGGCGTTGAGGCTATCTAGCGGGGAAGCATCTGTCACCGGAGTTGGTGTGGGCGCGGGAGTTGGTGTGGGCACGGGCGTCGGCGCGGGTGTCGGCGTGGGCGCTGGTGTCGGCGTGGGCGCGGGAGTTGGTGTGGGAGTTGGAGTCGGCGCGGGTGTCGGCGTGGGCGCGGGAGTTGGTGTCGGCACGGGCGTGGGCGCGGGTGTCGGCGTGGGCGCGGGCGTTGGTGTCGGTGTCGGTGTCCCTGTCGGCGTCGGTGTCGGCGCGGGTGTCGGTGTCGGCGCGGGTGTTGGTGTGGGAGTTGGTGTCGGCGCGGGTGTCGGTGTCGGCGCGGGTGTTGGTGTGGGAGTTGGTGTCGGCGCGGGTGTCGGAGTTGGTGTCGGCGCGGGTGTCGGAGTTGGCGCGGGCGTTGGTGTGGGAGTTGGTGTCGGAGTTGGGACGACAGTACCTCCGAATTCAAAAGAACCGCTGTCTACGATCGCCCCTGGAATGGTATCACCATCTTGAGGGCGAGTCTGGCCGCGCTGATCCGTAGCTGGTGCGCCGCTTGGTACTCCTTTGTCAATGGCCGGACTTCCTGTCAGCAGGGGCCTTACGAAAGCGCCGTTGATATTTTGCAGTGGGCCAAGTAAGGGATCGGCGATCGTCACACTTGCCGTCGCATTGACATCACTGCCGTCATTAGGGTTTTTGGGCGGCCACTGAAAATTCCCTCCTCCATCGGCGTATTCGTCGGTGACGTGTTGGTTAATTCCCCAAGGGTTTCCTCCGTTAGCCGCTGTATTGTTGGCAAGAATCGTGTTTTTGAGGGTGACATCATTGGCAGCGGCGAAGATACCTCCACCCACCCAACCAGCACTATTATCGGCGATCGTAGTGTTGACAATAGTTGTGGGTGCACCAAGAGTCATTGCACCGCCGAGTTTGTTGAAATCACCAGCAGCAAACGCGGTGGAGTTGCCAGAAAACGTACTGTTGGTAATCGTAGCAGGGGCATTCCGCGTCCACAGGCCACCACCTTGATTGTTGGCTTTGTTGCCAGCAAAGGTGGTGTTGGTAACAGTCAATCCCTGGTTGGTGCTGTCGCTCAAATTCGTTACCGCACCACCGTTTCCAGGCCCTCCACCGTTGGGTAGCGCCATAATTTCGTTATTTTGGAAGGTGCTGTTTTCCAAAATAACCTTGTCTTGGCTGCCGGTGAACAGATAAGCTGCACCTCCTTCACCTCGACCTTTATTGTCTTGAAATACGCTATTGGTAATCTTGATTGTGCCGGAAGCTTCGCTCGGATTGCTGGCTCTGTCTGTGTAAACTGCGCCACCAAAACCTCTTAAAAAGGGATTATCTTGGCCTGATGCGAAAACGGCTGCGGTGGTGTCGTTACCGATGAATCGCGAGTTGTCAATCGTTAACTTGCCCTGAAGGCTGTTAATTGCCCCGCCGTTAATTCCTTTGTTGTTTGTAAAGTCGCTGTTGGTGACAGTAAAAGCTTTGGAACTCAAAAAGCCGATCGCACCTGCACCGCGTTCGTCATTGGCTGCAGTGGCCGTGTTGCCGTTAAACTTACTGTTCGTTACTGTCAGAGTATTGTTGAAATTGCCGAAAATTGCGCCGCCACCTTGATCGGCAACATTATTATTGAACTGAACATTGTCTACTGTGACGCTTACTTCGTCCGTTGTACCGATCGCGCCGCCTCGATCGGCAGTTTTGCCGTTGACAATAGAGAGATTTTTGACTGCAAAACTTGTAGCAGTCACCACATTTGCATTGACAAAAAAGGCACGGGATGCGTTGTTGCCGCTGATGGTTAAACCCGCTGCTGCTGCGCCGTCAATCGTAATATTTTTGCCAACCGGAATATCGAGTTGACCGCTGGTGAGGGTGATGGTTTGACCGGCCAAACCAGGAGCGAAGGTAATGGTATCGCCGGCTGCAGCGGATGCGATCGCAGCTCTCAAGGAACCAGCACCGCTATCGCTATTATTGCTGACCACGATAGTAGCTAAATCACCTTGGTAATTAGCCATCACATCTGACCGCAAGGCTAAGTCCGATTCAATTTGACCCTTAGCAAATTCTAAGTTCCAGTCGCCTCCGCGGCCGGTAATGTTGGTGGATGCGGCAACGTCAGCTCCCGTTAATTGGCTGAGTTTGTCAACGAAATTAGCGCCTGTACCGGATGCTACATCGCAGCCGTACAGCATAATGTCTGCTTGTGGGGCTAGTGAAGTCTGCCATTGTTCTAACTGGCTTTTGTATTGCTCGATGTTATCCGAACCCAGAGCGGTATTGCCAAGTTGCAAGTTGCCAGAACTACCGTGAGAAATGATGTGAACCGAGTCGATCGCCCCATTGGTAGAGGCGTATTTTTTAATTTCAGAGGAGATTTGTTCGATACCGTTTTTGGTGCGATCGAGTATCACTACCTGCTGTCCAGGCAGCACTCCTGCTGCAATTGAATCGTAATCTTCCACGCCGGAATCAATGAAGACTAAGGAACGCGGGGGCAGTTTTTCAAGAGAGGATTTTGAGTTAACTTGGGCGAACGTAGAAGTCATATTTGATACTCCATTATGGGCGTTATTGGTAGATACATCCCTGGAGTAATCTTATCAGCCTTGTTTGAATACATATTAACATTGAATATTTAAAAGCACAACAATTTTTGAATAATTATTTAATTTTTTTTTTTCCGGGCTCCACTGGGTTCTACTTGTAGTCAACCGGATTTTTGCTCGCAATTGCTAGCAAGAGATCACACAAATATCGGAAATACAAAAAAAATCCTGCTTTTTTTAGCAGGATTCTTTTAGCCTTATTTGGCTGGGGATACCGATAATTACAGGCATTGGGGGATGGGTTTCAGGGTAATTTGCTCCAGACTGAGATGGCAATCTCCCGTCTATAGCTGTACTATAATTCTCCTAAAAAGTCTGTTAAAAGCAAGCATTCTCCCAAATTCACAATTATTGGAATGTCTATTTTCTCTAATTATATCAAATCCTCTCTTCATCGGAATAGTAAATTCACTGTTGACTGTTAACTGTTGACTGTTGACTGTTAACATCATGTATGAGTGTAACTAAAATTGATATTATTCAAGATTAGTTATATGATTCATTTTGAATAATTCAGACAATTAAAAAATAATCTCAAACACAGATGCCGATTTTGTTGTGGCATTTACTAACATTCAAAACAGTCTAATATTAAGTATGGGTTAATTGCGGGCGATTCCCGAAGAGAATCGCCCGCCGTGCAGTTACCGAATGTATATAACGAATCTAATCCGCTGTTGTCGATCGGCAACTGTACCAAAATACTTGCTGGGCACCTGCAGATTCGGTGAAAAAACCCGGTTTCTTCGGGGGCGAGTATTTTCTGGAGTGTTGGCAATTGGCTTTTGCACGGTTCTAGGTAATCGGAAGTGCTCCTAGAAATTGTCCAAAATTTGTCAATCTCTCCAAAGATAGAGGCATATTTTTGCAGTGCCGAGGTAACTTGCTCGATGCCATTACAGCGACTAAACTCGACGAAAATTAATGCCAGCGCCATCAAAATCTCAGAAATAAAATATCCCCCAGAATTAATGCTGGAATCGTTAAATAGACAGCTTTTGGATGGGACATTTGGGTATTCCGAGGCTGGATTGGTTTCTGTCAAAAAAGTGAACATTTTCCTTCCTCCAAAAGGGTGTTGAACGGTAGATACACCCTGGGAGTCAAATCACAGGAAACTGGCAGCGACCTTGTTTGTGTTGCTCGTCTCCATGTCACCCTTTTATTAGTTTCGCCCATCTGTTTGGCTCTGCCATCCGCGATCGCACGGAATTTATATTTTTTGTATTTTCCCGAATTGCCGAGTGGCCCGTAATTACCGATGGTTTCTGTATCCTGTAGGTAACACCACTTTCAAGTCAGAATACCACTCGGTAGCCCGTCCTGCAAAGCCTTTGGCGATCGCTCCTATCCCAAATCTCAAATCTCAAATATCAAATTTTATGAGAGTCTGTGGCGCGCGTAAATGTATCAGTCGTCAGTAGATGGCGGTTTTTTCCCTGAATTGCGAATATTAACAATCTTGTTGAGCGCATCGAACCAAAAACTAGCTCCCATTGAAATAGCTACGCCGCTCAAGATCCAACCAAGCAATTTTGCCATAAAAGCCGGCAACAATAAATTACCCTGCGCGTCTATTTCTAACCTGTTCGGTTCGCTCCATCCCAAAGGTAGAGCTACATTATCCAAAGCTCGATCGACATCCTGCTGAACTTGGCTAAGACCGGTTAAATTATCTAATTTAGTCTTAGCGTTTTTTTCAACCAACTGCTGAGCATACAAATTAACAGTCGATCGCAGCATCGAATCCTTCGACAACCGATTAACAATATGAATGCTATCAGCATTAGCAGCAATCGCGATCGTAGTTCCGAGCAAAATCGCCACCCCTCTAGCATTTCGCTTGTAAACGCCAGAAGCGCGCTGCATCGATTGGTCAAACCAAGTTTCAATTTCTTGCTGAAACCGCTGCAACTGCTCTTGACTATCTCCGCCGCCTTTTTCAGCACGCTGCGCTAAAATAGAAAGGCTGCGTTTCAAAGATTCTGGCATAATGCCCAAAATTTCTTGAATTTCTTGGTACATCAAACCGTTTTCTTGCTCCTCCATAATTTCTGCTACCCTATCCTGAGTTTTTTTAAAGTTCCTCACACTATTTAACAGATTGCTCAAACTCGGTTCCAGTTGCGCTCGCAGCGCCTCCCGCTCGTATTCGCTATCAAAACTAGCCTTAATAAATGCCATCTGTCTTTGAAAATCTCTCCCTCCTAGCTCAGTTTCTGGCAGATAAACCTGAGAATCATTAATATAAAATTCTAGTTTTTCCGACATCCGATCCAAACTGTTGTTCAAACTCGCCAAATCTTTTTTATAATCTTCAACAACCCGATTAAACTCCGCCGTCAACCAGCTAAATTGTTGTTCTACAATCGATTTTGCAGACTCCGGCAGATTCAAATGATTGCTAATTGCTTGAATTTGCGCCAACTGTAAATCTTTAAATCTTTCCAATCGAGCTTTAGATATCGCTCGGATTGAATTAGAAACTTTTAAAGTATCCAAAAGGCTAGCAGAAAAACTCTCTGGTGGAATATAAGAAGGCCCTGTTGATTGATTGCCGAAAACATTCTTGGTGCGAGTTAGCAGGCGGTACAAATCACCCATAAGGTGCGTAATAAGTCGAAATCCTTGGGAGAAAATCCCTTTGGCTCCCTGATTCAAATCCTTGATAATCGGATTGGCATAGATTGCATTGGCAAATTGTTCGACTTGCTGAAATTGCAAGGGTTCTTTCGCGGCGTCGCTGCCGTTAGAAATTAGCACTTCGATCGACTTCTTTAAATGTTCCGCCCGCCATTGTAAAACAGTAGCAATCAGTTCCTGAATTTCTGAAGCTAGTAAGCTTAAAGTCAGGTAAATAAACACTAGGCCAATTATGATATCTATAATTACAGGTAAGTTCACGGTATTTTCCTTGTCGCCAATAACTGCTGTCTAAGTTTACCTTCTGTTTGGGACGCGAAAAATTCTTTTAAGCCCAGTTTCCCAAAAGCATCCAACCGCCCCAGCCCACGATCCCAACCCTGAATTTATAAGTGATTCCCAATTCTTCAATTCTTTAATCTAAAATCGAAAATCTTAAACGGTCATTCCTTATGTCAAAAATCTTTCCATTCTCGGTAGGTAAACCGAAAACTCGCTTCAATGACAGATTGACAGACAAACTGTGGATGCTGGCTTTGCTGTTGGCTGCGGTGCTAATTTTCGGGCTCAATCTCGGCGGCCCGGCGTTGCGGGATTGGGATGAAGGGATTGCTGGACAGGTAAGTCGCGAAATTTGGCGCGGCAATTTAAATTGGCTGTATCCGACGATCGACTCTATGCCTTATTTCAACAAACCGCCGCTGGTACACTGGCTGATCGGGCTGTGTTTTGCCAACTTCGGCGTCAGCGAATTGACGGCGAGGTTGGTACCGGCGATGCTGACGGCGGCTTCTGTGCCCATGCTTTACGCCATTGGGCGGGAGTTGTATCCGCAGCGCTCGATCGCCATTTTTTCGGCTCTCGTTTATCTGACGCTGCTTCCGGTAGTGCGGCACGGACGTTTGGCGATGTTAGACGGAGCAGTTTTGTGTTTTTTGCTGGCATCGATGTGGTGTTTGTTGCGATCGCGCCGCGACTTGCGCTACGCCTTGGGGGCGGGGATCGGGTTCGGACTCATTTGTTTGACTAAGGGCGTGATGTTGGGGCTGCTGCTGGGCGCGATCGGCTTAGTTTTCCTGGTTTGGGATACCCCGCGACTCCTCACTTCTGGGTATCTTTGGGGCGGATTGGCGATCGGAACTTTCCCCGTAGCTGGTTGGTATTTTGCCCAATGGCTGCACTACGGCCAAGATTTCATCAACGCCAACTTGCTAAACCAATCTTTCCGGCGCATTTGGGAACCAGTAAGCAATCACAACGGCCCGCCCTGGTATTATCTTTTAGAAATTTTAGAATCAGCTTGGCCGTGGCAGTTATTTTATCTGCAAGGGCTGTATTTCAGTTGGGAAAATCGCAATTTTCCCGGGCCGAAATTAGTATTAGTTTGGACAGGAGTATATCTGCTGGCTATTTCTGTGATGAATACGAAATTGCCTTGGTATGTTTTGCCAATTTATCCAGCTTTTGCCTTAGCCGTTGGCAGTTATTTCGCGGAAGTTTGGGAGCAAATGTCGCTGCCGCCAGAGCCTATCAAAGATGAAGCAGAAGAACGTTTTGATGCTATATCTTTTTTGCCTCATCCTGCAATTTTGGCAATACTGGCGGTGGTGGCTGTAGTCGGTTGCGCGTACTTTAGCGGCTTAATACCGATTGGGGGACAAATTGTATCCCACCAGCAAGATTTGCAGTTAATGATGATGTTTGTAGCTTTGACAATGACACTGGCGGCCGTGTTGCTGCACAACAAAGACAGACAATTTTTATTAGTTTTAATTTGGGGAACTTACGTCTCGCTGTTGGTATTTGTCGCTTCCGACAACTGGGTTTGGGAACTGGCGGAGGATTATCCGGTTAAGCCGATCGCCCAAATTGTCCGCGAAGGAACGCCCATCGGCCAAGAAGTCTTTACTTCTCACCGCCTCCCGCGTCCGTCGCTGAATTTTTACAGCCAGAGGCAAGTTATTGTCGCCGACGCGCCTACACTGAAACAGAAATGGCAATCTCTCCCGCAACCTTATTTTCTGTTAGAAAAACCTGTCCTCAAACATCTAGATTTGCAGAATGCTGAGGTTGTAAAAACAGCCGAGGATTGGGTTTTGGTAACACGAAAATAAGTTTGCCAGTCACAAACCCGGTTTTTTACCAGAAAATTTGATTGCAGCACACAAAAGCCATCACAAACCCGGTTTATTGGGTTTTGATGCGTCCGGGATTGAATATTTAACATGATTGTGTCCGGGGCAGTGGTGAGGATTAGGGAACCACTTACATTTAATTATGCCACCGGATAGCTTTTCTAACTTAGCAGGAGTGTGCCCTGCCCCGAATAGATCGAGGTTGAGATTGAGGGCTACTTTCGCAGCGTAAGCAAGGTAAAAAGTACAAGGTATTGATACAGAGAATATTACTATTTTAGCAATTAGATTGTAATCCATAATATGTATAGCTTTTCTCAGAAAGATGAGGTACTATGCCCAGCGGCACCTCATCTTTCTGAGAACCGCTGTATGTCCTGCTACTTAACCATCAACATATTGCATTTCCATTTTCAACGCCGCCTCAACTCTTTGATACTCGGCCTCAACTTGTTTTAAAAGCTCGCAAGCTGGAGCAGGTAAAGCTTGGTTGGCTTGTATTCCGATGCGGCCCATGATTTCGAGTTGCTCGCACAGCTTAAACAAGCCAAAAGCACCGAGAGTACCGCTAATCGATTTCAAAGAGTGAGCATCTCGCCGCAAAGCCAGCGGATCGGCGCTCCTGACGGCCGTAGAGATGCCTCGCAGCAGTTCGGGAGCTGTTTCGAGGTAAATCTCGATCGCCTCCTCTAAAGCTTCCACATCTCGCAATCCTTCTATAATCTTGGCACTCAGACAATCGGGACTTTCTAACAAAGCCCGATCGAGATTTGATTCACCAAACCCGACAACTGCGATCGAATTGGAAATGGTCTGTTGTGCATTTTCCGCAACAATCGCATTCGATCGCACTTCTAATTCACTCGTTTCTCCGATCTGTTCAATCTGCGAGTTTACACAAACAATCGGCACCGGGCGATCGCACTCTGGGCGCGATCGAGATTTACACGCCTTCAAAGCTCGAACCAACTCCTCAATGGCGATCGGCTTGCTCAAATAATCGTCCATCCCCGCAGCCATGCACTCTTCGCGATCGCCCTGCATCGCATTTGCTGTCATCGCCACAATCCAAGGGTTCGTCGATTTTAGATTTGGGATTTGGGATTTGGGATTGTTAGATTGTTCCTCAGTTTCAGAAACTTCGGATTCTTCAGTGGAATTTTCTAAGGTAAAACCCTCTGAAAATTGCTCGCGGATGAGGCGGGTAGCTTCCAAACCGTCCATTTCCGGCATTTGCACATCCATCAACACCAAGTCGTAAGGCTGGCGGTGCAAAGCTGCGAGCACTTCGATCCCGTTTCCCGCCACATCCGCGCGATAGCCCATCCGCTGCAAAATTTGCAAAGCCACCTTCTGATTCACCAAATGATCGTCCGCCAACAGAATCCGCAGCGGTAAGTTATCTGCCAGCACTGGTATGCTTTGGAGGAAAGCCCCGCTAGTACGCGGCCCTCTCATTTCAGTGACTTGCGGTTCCCCAAAAATATTAATTAAAACATTGTAAAACTGAGATTGTTTAATCGGTTTGTTCAAAAAAGCAGCAAAATTCACATCAACTGCAGAGCAGTTAATTTCTGATAGGCCGATCGAAGTTAGCATCACTAAGGGCAACTTTTCGTAATCAGGATACTGGCGAATTTCCGCGGCTAAAGCCAACCCGTCCATTTCCGGCATTTGCATATCCAAAACTGCAAAATCAAACGCCTCTTTAGCAGCGAGCCAATCTAAAGCCAAACGAGCCGAAGCTGAAGCTCTAGGCACCATTCCCCAAGACTGAGCCTGCTGAGTCAAAATTTGGCGGTTGGTAGCATTGTCATCGACAATCAAGACTCGCTTCCCAGCCAATTCCGGTTGACAATTGGTCGAGTTAACCGACAAAGAACTTTTGCAGCCACGAACGATCGTGCTGAAATAAAAAGTAGAGCCGGCGGATGGGGGATTTTGGTCGATCGGCTTGGTGCTGAGTGCGGATTTGACAGAGCAATATTTTTCGGCAATTTCACAGGAGTCTCCCCATTCCACATCAAAAGCTGTTGCTTTAAAATCTACCGGAGGCTTGCCGGCAATACAACCCATACTTTCTACCCACATCCTGCCGCCCATCATTTCGGCCAAACGCTTGCTAATTGCCAAACCCAATCCGGTACCGCCGTAGTTTCGGCTTGTTGAAGAATCTACCTGGCTGAAGGATTTAAATAGCCGATCCATGCGATCGCCCCGAATGCCGATACCGGTATCTTTGACCGCAAATTGTATTTCGTATGCTTGGTTAATTGCTAGCGGTTCGCCATTAATTTCTGGCGGTTCTGTAGGGTTTGGCGGCACTGAAATCTTTTTTGCCGTCACCGAAACCACTACTTCTCCAGTTGCGGTAAATTTCACAGCATTGCTGAGCAAATTGATTAAAATTTGCCTCAAGCGAGTGCTGTCGCCGATCGCCATTGTCGGTACCGAGCGATCGATCAAGTAACCCAATTCCAGTTTTTTTTGTGCCGCCTTGGTAGCTACCAAGTCAAGAGATTCCTCAATGCAAGTGCGGATGTCAAACGGATGTTCTTCCAAGTCCAATTTGCCCGACTCAATTTTCGAGAAATCTAAAATATCGTTGATCAGCGTCAGCAAGGCATCGCCGCTGCTGCGGATAGTTTCTACAAAATCGCGCTGTTCGCGAGTTAAGCAGGTATCCAACAGCAAACCGGTCATGCCGATGACTCCGTTCATCGGAGTGCGAATTTCGTGGCTCATCGTGGCTAAAAATTCGCTTTTAGCTTTGGTAGCCGCCAGTGCTTCGTCGCGAGCTTTTGCCAAATCTACGCCTGTTTGCTGGCGTTCTAGTTCGCTTCCCACCCACTGACCCATCAGTTTCACCAACTCTCTGTCTACAACTCGGAACGGTTCTGTCAGAGGAGTTGGAGAAAGGAAGCACAAAGTGCCGTAAACTTCACCTGTCACGGTGACGGGAATGCCCATGTACGCTTCGATCTTGAATGCTGGATCCTCGGTGTTGAAGCACAAAGCCGCAAACCTCGCCGACTCAAAGTACATGGGTTCTTTTGCCATTACTGTAGTCCCGCAAAAGGTTTTTTCGAGGTCGTAGATTTGTGCTTTCTCGATCGACCCGTCGGGACATTCCACAGCCACGATTTGATATTTGTCGCCTTGAATGCGCGACAAAATTCCCACGGACATACCCAACTGTCGGCATCCCATCTCCAGCAGTTCTTGGAGGCGCAAATCAAAGGTAAAGAGGCGGCCCTCCGGGTCAGTACGGGGAGCCGAGGTCACTTGGTACAAAGCTTTAATTGCAGATTCGCTTTCTCGCAGTTCTTGTTCTGTTTGCTTGCGGACGCTGATGTCGCGGGAAATACCGATAATTTCTTGCACCAAACCAGTTTCCGGATCGCGGATCGTGCGGCTGGTGGTTTCAAACCAAATGTATTTGCCGTCTTTGCGGCGGATGCGGTAGCTGACGGTGTAAGTAACTGGAAGCGCCAGGACTTTTGAGTGAGCTTTGCTGATGGCTTCTAAATCATCTGGGTGAAAATAATGGTTGGGGCTCGCGCCGACGAGTTCCGAAGGTTCGTATCCGAGCAAAGCGCGGCTGGCGGGGGACACGTAAAGAAACACGCCTTCGGGGTTGTGTCTGGTAATCATGTCGGTTGAGTTTTCGGCCATCAACCGATAGCGGTCTTCGCTTTCTAAGCGTTCGACTTGAGAGTTGCTCAATGCTTCTAGCATTGTGTTGATGGCGCCGGCCAGGCTTGCGAGTTCATCTTTTCCGCTCATATGAACGCGCAAGTCTGGGTCTCCGTTGGCTGCGATGTTGCTGACGCTGGTGCTTAAGTCTGCCAATCTCGCCAAGACTAAGTTTTCTAGCAACAGCAGGGCGATCGCGCTAAATACTAAACCTACTGCCAGTATTGATAGGGTAAACAGGCCCAAGGTAGCCTGACCTTGGCGGTAGATGATGCGGTCTGCCTCTACTCGCAGCAGCAGCGCTAGGTTGCCTCGTAGGTCGCGAATCAGGGCGTATCCTGCGACAACGTAGTCGCTGACTGGTTCGACTAAAATTTCTACTGATTTGAGGTTAGAAATTTTGATTTTGATATTGTCTAAATCCTGGATCGATCGGGCGATCGCCTTAGCCCCCGGTTTGGAGTAGTTCGCAGAACCCAATTTAAAATCTAAACTCGGCAACCTAAAATCGACTGACAGGTGAGTCAGTTCCGAAAGCAAACCAATTTCGCTGCTGTCGAGGTAGCGTCCCAGAACCAGCGTCCCGCGCGGCGGGCCTTGGGCGTTGCTGTTGACGATCGGCCTCGCAGAAATTAGCAGCCTAGCTTCTGGGAGGGTAATGACGCCTGCTTTTGCCCGATCGCGATCGCCCTGCGGTGTCGAGGGTTCTAGCAGAGCCTCAATCAATTGCTGTTTCAAGCTTTCGGGAATCGGCACTTCGGTTTGGGACTTCAGGTCGAAACCTTTGCTAAAAATCGTCTGACCGCTGGAGTCCAGCACTAGCAACAAGTTTAGTCTCAAGGAAGTAAATGTCGAATCAACGAAATTGGACTTGACAAAAGCCTCATTTTGTGTATCAACAAAAGAGTAAGTATCGTCCCACTCGGCGTAATCTTGGGCGCTGGTGTCTAAATTCGACAAGTCGTCATCTAGGGCATCCAAAGCCCGCGCGACATCCTGGCGGACGTACTGGGCCTCAAGGTTTTGAAAATCGTGCAGCAAAATAGTTGATGCAGTGGCATAGAGAACCAGAATCAGGCTGATTAGAGCTGCACCGATGATTAATAGTGTTTTTTTTCGGAGTTGCATGGCGTCGCCCCCCTCACTGTGCTACTAGGCAACTAGCCTGGGGAGTTTTGAGACGTAGGTTGTTTAGCATTGGCTCGACAGGGCCTGCATATTTTGACTGTTGTGGGCCCACTGGCAAAAGTCCTTGGTATTTCCAAGATATCCGATATGTCGCCCCCACATCAGTGTAGTATTTTCACATCTTTAATTACCTTCTTGACACTCCCGGGCGTGAACGCGCGGGGATTCTTGGTTTACTGACACACCTTTAAACTATCCATCCTTTCGGCAATATTTCAACCAAAAACCCGTCCTATTGAACGAAGTTGCGAGTCTAATTTGAATAGCCCCAGAGGGCTTGTCTCCCCAAGCGTTAAGGAATCACTTCCCAGGTTCCCGTATGCCCTTGGCGTACATTTAACTACTAAATTTTTGATTTTTCTGGTATGGGTGCGCGGTGGCTGCCCTAGCTATGTTTTTTGTGGTGTTCGCTACCCACTAGATATTATTGTTTTCTAGCCAGTCGTTTTGGATTATCGCCCGTTTGTACTAGCGGTTATGCTATAGCGGTTCTCACAAAAGTGAGGTGTGAGGTATGCCCTATGCCCTATGCCCTATCCCGGATAGTACCTCATCTTTCTGAGAAAGGCTATACCTGTATCTATCTCTACTATACTAAACTTATGGAAAATACTGTCAAGTATGAAAAAGTTTTTCAATATTATATCAAATCCTCTCTTCATCGGAATAGTAAATTCACTGTTGACTGTTAACCGTTAACATCATGTATGAGTGCAACCGGAATTGATATGAATCGAGCCGACACGCTCTTGAAAAGAGGAGCATATCATATTTGTAAAAACACTTCTTTTGACTCCTTCTTTTTTCCTCTTTCCTCCTGTCTCCTGTCTCCTGTCTCCAATTTCTAGCTTGGCTGCAAAAGTGAGATCCTCGCCTTGAAAACTCTGATAAAAATAGTGCCTGATGTCAGTAGGAACTCACATCAGGCACTATTAGCTTGCACGGCGCAAATTCAGTTTTTAGTTACCGGATAACAGCTAAAGCACCGGCACCGGCTGCTGCTACGGCCGAGGTAAGAGCGGTAAAAAACAGCCACCAAGAAGCAACTTCGGCTGCTTTCCGGGTTTCTTCAGCTTGTTTTTCAGCTTGAAGTTTGATGCTTTCAAGGCGAAGCTGGGCTTCTTGCTGCAAGCGTTCTGCTCTTTGCAACACTCTATTGCGGGTGACTTCAATTTGGTCGATCAAGCGGTTAGCATCGGCTTCGGAAATGTCCTCGCGGGAACTGATTAGTGCTACTAAAGTATCGCGGTTGAAATGACCTAGCCGATCGCGCAAAGCATCAAATCCAGCTTGGGGATCGTCAAATAATTGACGCACGTCCCGCGTAATCCCTTCATAATTTAGTTCAGGGCGATCGAGCGAATTGAGGTAATCCCGAACTTTTCCGAGAACCCCGTCAATTACCGACTGAATGCGATCCTGAATTTTCTGGATTTGTAGTGCAAACTCATCGCGCACCGACAAAATTCCATCCACAATGCGAGCAGCTTCTGCTTCAGAAATATCCTGCCGCTGAGACAGCAGAGAAACCATAGTCTCTCGATCGATGTGCGACAGACGCTCGCCCAAGCTGTAAGCGCCGACTTTTGGGTCGTGCAGCAGCAGTTGCAAGTCGCGCTTGATGGCTTCGGGATTTAATTCATCCTTGCCCGTATTTCGCAAATAATCCTCTAAAACGCTCTGAAAATCCTGGACTTGGGTTTGTACCCGCTTCGCCAAACGGCGAGGCGCTTTCACGATCGAGCCCAGAGTTTCCTGCACTTGGTCGATAATTTGATTGACTTGTTCTTCAGTCAAATCATCTCTCTGAGAAAGCAGTTTTACCAAAGTATCGCGATCGACCTGAGACAGGCGTCCCCGCAGCGCTAAAGCCCCTTCCTTGGGATTTTCCATCAGTTTCGTCAAATCGCGCTGAATCCCTTCAGGATTGAGTTCTGATTTGCCAGTATTGCGGAGGTAATCTGCCAGGGCGGTCGTAGTTTGGTCGTACTGATCCTTAGCTTTTTCTGCCAGTTGTTGCGGTGCTTGGAGCGCGCTGTGCCAAGTTTCCTCGGCGCTGTCTAGAAGCTCGTTTACTTGGTTTTCGTTGAGGTCTTTGCGCTGAGATAGCAATTTTACCAAAGTATCGCGATCGAACCGAGAAGCTCTAGCTCTGAGCGCCCAAATTCCCGCTTCTGGATTGTCCAGCAGTGTTTTGAAATCGCGCTTGATGCCTTCGGGATTGAGTTCTGATTTGCCCGTAGACTGCAAGTATTCTTGTACTTTTTGCCACTGATTGTCTAGTCGGACTTGCGCGGCTTCTTGCAGGCCTTTAGCATCTGCTAAAGCGACATCTCGCGTCTTTTCCAACTCGTTGACAATCTGTTCTACTTCCTGAAAGCCGAAGTTTTCGCGGCCTCTGAGAATTTGCACAAAACTGTCGCGGGTGTAAGGAGAAAGCCGATCGCGCAACTGTTCGTAACTCGCATCGGAATCATCTAAGATTTTTTTGAAATCGCTCCCGATACCTGCTGCTGTCAGTTCCTCTTTCGGGGTCAGCTTCAAATAAGTTTCCACCCGCCACTGCAAGTCCCGAACTTTTTCTTGCTCTTCAGCAAAGATAACGGTTTCTAAAACTCGCCGTCTTATTCCTTCTAAATCCTGGGAAATTTCTTTAATTTTGTCTTGGGTCAAAACGCCTCGACTCGCGAGAATTTCCGCAAACTGAGATTTATTGAGTTTTTCTAATTCGCGGCGCACAGTTCCCGGATCGGCCGTAGGATCGTAGATCACGTCACGAAATTCGCGCTCGATCGCTTGCGGGTTCATCTGCCACGAATAAGTGTTGAGCAAGTAGTTTTCTACATCGGCACGGATCGGGCTATAAGTTTCGGGTTCGCCTTTGACTTGAGCGGCAACTTTATCAGCTTGGGCGCTAACTTTATCTTTAGCTGTTTTGAGCTGACCGACTACTTTTTCTACATCGAAATCGGAAATGTCCGTGCGGCCCAAAACTATTCCCATTAAAGCATTGACTGCCATTGTCGTTGCTTGGGCTCTCATGGTGGGGCTTTGGCCGGAATTTTGACCGCCCAGACTGCTGAGGGCTTGTTCTACCCTACTTGTCAGTTGTTCTGAGAGCAAATCTCCCGATTTTGCAGATTTGAGATAATCTACCAATTGGCCGATGCCGTCTGATTTAGATTCTTGTTTTTCTACTTGTTTCCAAGCATCTTCGAGTTGGTCTACAATCCGGTTGACATCGCGCTTTGACAAGTCCGATCGCGAACTTACTAAATCTACTAGAGTTTGGCGATCGATCTTCGGCAAATTTTCGCCCGCAATGCTTTTGAGTTGTGGATCGTTGAGCAATTTTTCAAACTCGCCGCGCATCGCTTTGATGTCTAATTCCGGCGGCTTGAGGGCTTGGATGTAGTCTTCGACGTTTTCCCGCAAGCTTGTGGGGTCGATCGCGCTACCGAGTTCGTGTCCCACTGCGGCGGCGGCTGCTTTAGCTGTGGCCACTACTTGGTTGCTAGCTGCTTTCGCGCCCAAGGCTGCGGCTGCGGTGCCAAAAATCGCTTGAACGCCAGATGTTGCGGTGTTGACGACGGAACCGATCAGGGAACCGACGGTGGTGGAGCTCACCCAGACGAGAAGTGAGAAATAGGTAGCCCAGACAACTAAACCAACGATCGCCCCCAAAACCGGACTGCTAATCAAGCTTAGCTTTACCGCAAGCAAGCAAGCGAAGAATAGGGCGACGGTGACGGTGATTAGCGTCCAAGTGCCAACTTTGCTGCCGATGTGGCGCAGTGGCGGGCTGCTGCTATCCGAGTGGTGTCCGTCATCGTGGGATTGTCCGATATAGGAAAGGCCTGCAGCTACTGATAAATTTGTTAGCAACAGTTGGAAAGCGCAGGCTAGAACGACTCCAGCGATTAGGGCGATAAAAAATTGCGGCCCGGAATAGAGGAGTGCTGTTTCTTCTACTGTGTTTGTAGTTGCAGTCTGTTCTACTGGCACTTGGGCCAGCAAGAACCCGATGTTATACATTTCTGGATTTATTGGAAAATTTTGATACATAGTATATGCCTCGTTAAAGGGTGGGTACGCGCGATCGTTGGCGCGAGTTGACTAATTATATAGTTTTAGATTCGTGCCCCCAATGGCAAGCATCGCTTTATTGACGAGCTAAAGCATCCCCCTACAGTCGGAAGTGTACAAATATGTCTGCGGACTACTATCACTTTAGGCAGATTTGTGGTATGTCAATTTTGTGCTATTGGTCAACTAGACTTGTTTTGAATTAGGACTTTATGCAGGGATGGGTAGCTGTAGATAGCAGCGGACAAGTAATGTTGATCAGCACATTACTCAATTGTATAGCCACATTGAGCGCTCGCCACATTGATAAACCTTTATGGAAACCACCCTTTATTTCACAAGATATCAACGAAGATCACTTTCACCCAATTCTCAATTACCAGCCAAACAATCTAATTGTGCCTGCATTTGAGTTGTAACTAAATCGAAACAAGCATCGACATAATCGCGATCGCCCGCCGCCTCTTTTCCGTACCTCTCAAATACGATCGGTTCGCACACGCGAGTCCGAATCTGTACGGGAAAAGGCAAGTTTGGCAAAGGCCCAATACTCAGTCCCCAAGGCAATCCCAAATACACCGGAAACACCACCGGATCGATGCCAAACAACCACGGCATCCCCAATTCATGCAATTGCTTAGCTTCTTCGTACAAATCCGCCAAAACTATTAAAGTATCGTGGGCACCGTGGGATATAATTGGTACAATTGGCACCTCTTCTCGCAATGCTAATTTAATAAATCCCTTGCGTCCGGCAAAGTATATTTTATTACGCAAGTGATGGGGGCGAAAAGTATCTTCTGCGCCGCCCGGATAGACGAGAACCGGGGCATTTTTTCGCAAAGCTGCGATCGCCATTTTCGGATGCGCCTTCAGGGCACCGCACTGCACCGCCATGCTAGCAATCTCTGGCGAAACTTGCCAAACCGTCGGGTGCATCAATCCGTAGGCCAAGCGTTCGGTGCCGTACCTGTGGAACCATTCGTATAGAAACATAAACATATCAGGAGCGGCGATTCCCCCGTTGTGGGAGCCGACAACGAGCATTTTTCCGCTAGCGGGGACGTGGTGCCAGCCGTCGCTTTGTACGCGAAAATAGTAGCGGTACAGCCATTCCCAGATGGGCAGCAAAAGTTGAATGAAGTCGGGATTGCGATCGTCCAAAGATAAACCGTCAAAGGGATAGCTAGAGGATTTTTTATTAGTATTTTTTGTCACTTTAAAAATATTTTAGTTAGTCAGTAGTCAGTAGTCAGTAGTCAGTAGTCAGTAGTCAGTAGTCAGTAGTCAGTAGTCAGTAGTCAGTAGTCATTGGGTATAAAAGCATTGAGAATTGGGTCTAAAAACAGAAAAGCATTGGACATTGAAATTGGGAGCAAACAACCAATAACCAGTCACAAACAACCAATCACAAACAACCAATAATATCGTTTCCGGTTGCATCGGTATTGTTCAAACAGTCAACAGTCAACAGTCAACAGTCAACAGTCAACATCATTCCGGTGAAACCGGAATTGATATAACTAATCACAATTCAAGAGAAAAGTCAACACAGTTTCATCAATTCCCTTAAGTGTCAGCGACTTATATTTAACAATTCGATCTTCCTCAACATAATCTGCAACCGCCGCCGAAATCAGTACAGAATTTGCTTCCGCCACCTCTTGCAAGCGCGCAGCAATATTCACGCTCGGCCCGATCGCAGTATAATCCGATCGATCCGGGCCACCAAACATTCCCACCACCGCAGTACCCTGGTGAATTCCGCAGCGAAACCGCACCGGAGGCATCCCATTTTCCCCCACAATTCCCTGCTCCACCCAGCGCTCGTTAAGCTCCTTAAGAGCTCGCAGCATTTCCCTTGCAGCAGCCACCGCGCGGCGTACTTGCTCATTAGGCGTTAGTTCCTCCGGCGCGCCAAACAGAGCCATTACCGCATCTCCCACAAACTTATCCACCGTACCTCCACTGTCAAAAATAGCCTTAGTCATTGCCGCCAAATATTCATTCAACAGCTCAGCCACCCGGCGCGATCGCAGCGTATTTGCCATCTCAGTAAAACCGACAATATCGCTAAACAAAATAGTAATCAAACGCGGTTCCGGGCGCAAATCCAGCCCCAAATCTCCCGCCGCAGCCGCCTTCACCATCGAGGGCGGCAAAAAGCGGCGCAGCACCGACTCAGTTAAATAACTGTTCAACTGCTGCACTCGGCGCTCGTTTTGTTTGAGAGCGATCAAATTTCGCACTTCGGCCAACAATTCGCGATCGTTAAAAGGCTTAGACAAATAAGCATCAGCACCCCGTTCTACTCCTTCAATCCGAGTATCTTCGTCAGCTTTCGCCGTCAGCAAAATTACCGGAGTCCCCTTCAATTCCTCATCTTGTCGAATCATCCGAATCAAATCTAAACCCGAGATTAAAGGCATCATCAAATCCGTGACAATTAAATCCGGGCGACGATTTTGGGCGGCTGCAAATCCTTCTTCGCCATTGCGAGCGAGCAAAACTGCAAAGCCGGCATTTTGCAAAATTCCCGACACATAAAAGCGCAAATCTGGATTGTCGTCAACAACCAAAACAGTGCCGGCTGCTGTTTCTGAATTGATCGGTTGGATCGCCTCAAAACTCTCATTGGCAAATTCAGCATCAGACAAATCACCTTCCACATCTGCCAGTTCCACCGCTGCTTTGGATGAATGAAACTCTGCAGGTATTTCTAGTACCTGTTCCGGTGGTAAGTGAGTAGAACCGAAGTGCAGCCAGACGGTAAAAGTAGTACCTTCGCCGTAAACTGACTCCACGGAAATTTGACCGCCGTGGAGTTCGACTAATTCCTTGACAAGCGCCAAACCCAAGCCGCTGCCTTCGTAGGAACGGTTGGTAGAACCTTCGGCTTGGCGAAAGCGCTCGAACAAATAGGGAATTTGTTCGGTGCGAATGCCAATGCCGGTGTCTTTTACTTGCAGCAAGCAGTGAGCGCCTGCCGGTTTAATTGTCAGGGTAATTGTTCCGCCTTCTGGGGTGAATTTGACAGCATTTGATAGCAAGTTGTAAATCACTTTGTCAAATCTTTCAATATCCAAATAAAGTAAAGGACATTCTTGCAGTTGGGTAATTAATTGCAGTCCTTTTTTATCGCAGTAGGCGCGGAACGACTCTGCGGTAGAGTAACAGAAACTGACTAAATCGCAGGGGCGAAAACTCGGCTGCATCCGTCCGGCATCGAGTCGCTGCAAGTCCAGCAGTTGATTTACCAAGCGCAGGAGGCGGCGCGAATTACGCAAAGCGATTACCGCTTGTTCGTAGGGTAAGTCTTCTTGGCGGCCGCAAGCTGATTCCAAAGGGCCGATGGTTAGTGTTAGAGGCGTGCGGAATTCGTGGGAGATATTTTGGAAAAACTCGGTTTTGAGCCGATCGGCCTCTAGGAGCCGTTCTGCCTGTTGTCTGGTAGTCTGGTAGAGGCGCGACTGCTGCACGGCTAGAGCAGCTTGAGTTGCCACTATTTGAGCCAAGTCAACATCTGAAAGTTTCCAGCGGCGGATGGTGTGATTTTGGCGCAGGGAAATGCTGCCGATGATTTTGCCTTCGGAGATTAAGGGAACGACTAACAGGGCGCGGGCTGGCGATCGAACTTGCAGTTCTGTAACATTTAAATCGGGGCGTTCGTAGAGGTCTTCAATAGCCACTGGCTCTTTTGATACCATAACTTGCAGCAGCACCGGATTGCCCCGAATCGGCACCAAAGATTGCGGCAAGGAAGGATGGGCAAAAACCCAGGCGCCAGAGTTAACACCACTAGCAGAATCCGTTCCTGGCGCAGCAGAGTTTCCCTGGTTCCCCACTACCTCTGGATTGTTAAAACCCTGTTCTACAGCCACGGTATTCCTATTTGTGTCGTAGAGCCCCACGCACTGGACGTATTCATCATCTTCTGTCCACAAAGATAGGGCGCAGCCGTCCACTTGCAAAGCTTGGCCTAGTTGTTGAGTAATGGCTGCAAAAATATTTTGGGGGTCGAGGCTCGATCGAATTGCCGTAGTAATAGTATTGACTAAGGCCTCGCGCTTGGCCAGCGCCCGCACCTTTTCGTAAGCCCTGGCTTGAGAAAGCGCCAAAGCCGCTTGGTCGGCCACCGTAATTACCAACTGTACCTCATGGTCTTGCCACTGGCGCGGTCGATCGAACTGGTGCAGCGCTAAGACAGCCATCAGTTCCGTTTTGTAAAACAGCGGTACGATTAAGCTCGATCGAATATTCGCAGCTTGATAAGCCTGCTGTCGCTGGGGATTGTCCCAATTTAAAACTCTCTCATCAGTTTCGGCATCTTGAATCACCTGCACATCCAGAGTTTTCCAAACCAAATCCGCCAGCAAATCCGCCGAAAGTCCAGAAGCATCTAGAGGTATGGTTTCCGGCGCATGGTAAACGAACTGTTCGTCAGCCGCCCGCCCGTCTTGGAAAGGTCGCAGCAGACAACAATTCACCTCAAACATCTGCCCGACGGTTTCCACAATTCTTTGCAGCATTTGCTGGTAATTGGGGGCCGATCGGATAGTATTGGTAACGGCATAAAGCAGCGATTCTTGCGAGAGAGCCCTACGCAGTTCATTGGTGCGCGCTTTCAGGATATTGTGAGTCTCAACAGCTTGAGTGACAATAGTTTTAAGTTCTTCCGCATCCCAAGGCTTCGTAACGTATTTGAATACTTTGCCAGCATTAATCGCTTCAACTAAATCTTCAATATCCGTATAGCCAGTTAAAATAATTCGGATGACATCCGGGTATTGAGCCGCCGTCAGGCTGAGAAACTCCGTACCGCTCATTTTTGGCATTCGCTGGTCGGAGATAATCACAGCAACTTCTCCCTCTTTTGCCAAAATTTCTAGGGCGGCGGGGCCAGATTCTGCCCTGAACACTTTGTAGTCTCGATGGAAGGTGCGGTAAAGCAAGTCGAGGTTATCCGGTTCGTCATCGACGATCAGAATTTTTAACTTAGGATTTGATTGAGAATTCATGCACCGTTCTCCTGTGCCCCGGGGCTGTTCGATTTAATAAGTCTGATGAAAAAAAGAATTCGCCGGTTTCAATTGTTGAAGTCACAATAGTTCGTGAATCTGAAGTTGTTGTGAGTTGGCAGAAGCAAGAGTCAACCGGGAGAATTGGTGTTTTGCATCTTGTATTGTGCCATCGGGAAGTCGCGAGTTGTACAATACGCGAGTTGCCGAGGGTTCGCACTCTAAAAAAATGCTTTTTACAAAACCCAGATGCTCCCAATCCAGCTTGATTTTTGAGAATTTAGTTTTAAATCCAGAATTATTCTGAGCCACAATTGTCTGTCGTACACCCTAATTTTATTATTTAATGATATTCACATAAACTCGTCTTGCGGTAAGTGTCCCTTACCCATCACCTCTATGCAGGAGCAGAAACACGAATCCGGCACTTTTAAAAGCTGTCTGGATATCTCATAATACATAGGAATAACCTTCGCGGTTGTGAGTTAATTTGCCAAATTTATGTCATATTCTCCCTCCTTGGTCTATTTTATTTGGTATGTGAAAACTGCTGTCAGTACGATATAATAGACCACCAATATTTTCGCCTCTGTTTTTTCGACTGCCAAGGTTACAGCAACTTTAACAGTCCGCAGCTCGATACTGTCGGCGAGCCTGCGCCGGTTCCCCTGACGGATATTCGGGGGGTGGCTGACAGACCAAACGGGCTTTGAGTGCGGGTGACGCAATTGCTGTACCATTTGAGTTAGACTTGCACTTTTTCCGCGATCGCGGCATTTTTGTGCCATCGCAGATTTTCGAGAAGCCAATTAGTGCGGCCAAACACTGTAAGCCAGAGCGTCCATCTGTTAATCTTAGCTAGGGATGTACTCTGTGGAAACCGGCAAATTAGCTTTCTTCGAGATTTTGACAGTCTCGATCGCCCTTTGCACAGTATCGCAGCACAAGATCGAGCCGTGAAGGAAAACCCCCGCAGAATGTTTCTGACCATCCAAATTTAAATTGGACGGTGGGGAGAGTGATCCCTAGCGCCACAGGTAAAGCCAATTCGTGACGGGACGGGCTTGCTGATTACCCATAACTGCTGAAAGCTGGGTTGTCCGGTTCACCGGGCCGGTGGCGAAGATCCGACGTGCAAGCGGGCCCGATGTTAGTGCGGTCAGTCGTTGAGTTTTTCAATTTTATGAGCGAAAAGTTATATTCGATGCGATCGGATATTTGAACCAACACAGATCCGCAGGGTTCCGGGAACCTGACATTAAAACCTTTTTGATTGTTTTTAATACCTTAGCAGTTACCCACCAATTTAGTATTAGGGGATTGGTTTTGATTGATAGGAAATTGATTCTTAAATGCCAAAAACTGGCACACAACATCCAATACTACTTAAATTAAAGCATAAAATAATGTGATTTAATGATAGGAATCAACGATATCTATAAATTATCTCATAATATCATAACATCAGAGAAGTTTCTTAGGTAAAAGTCCGAGAAAATAGCGTAAAAAAAATAATATAGTGACCTTAAATTGTGAATCCTTCTTTTTTTTCCTCACCGTCTCACGAACAACAAACTCCCCGACTTTCTGCCTTTTCGATCCGCGTCGCTGTGTCGAACGACTTGACACAGCTAGCCGATGTTTTAGCCATGAGCTTTCACTCCCGCCAGGGATTGGTAGAATGGGTGTATCCGGTGTTGCGTTTGGGCATTTACGAAGATTTAAAAAATCGACTGCGTTCTAAGGCAGAACATTACATTTGTCTGGTTGCTGAGCTAGTCTCGCGCGAGGAAGGAATGCAGAATTATCGATCGCCCCGACTTGGGTGCGTAGCAGGAACAATAGAAATGGCCCTGCGCGCTCGTTTCCCTTGGCAAATTCCAAGTTCAGACTATCCTTATTTGTCAAATTTAGCCGTTCACCCAGAGTATCGGCGGCAGGGAGTTGCTCAACAATTGCTCAGCAACTGCGAGGATACAGCAAGAGAATGGGGATTTTCGGAGATTTACCTCCACGTTATGGAAAATAATCACGCAGCCAGACAGTTGTACTATCAAGCGGGCTATCGCTTGCAACAAGTCGATTGGCATTGGACTCATTGGCTGTTCGGTCAACCGCGCCGGCTGTTTTTACGCAAGCAGATTTCGCTTTCACAAGCTAATTATTTGAAGCGATAGTGGGTAATTGGTAATGAGTTGTATTTGTTGATTTTAGGCGATCGCACAACTCTCATAAAATTGTTTCCAGAGCTTCGACCTGCAATAGGAGGTACGATTTGATTGTAGAAAAAAACGTAATTTGTAGACTTATTGCATATATTTTGATTGATAGGTCAACCGCAAATTAACGCAGATTAACGCAGATTAACGCAAATTTTTTTCGAGATACGATCTAGCAGTTAGAGGTAAAGATCGAGTATTGATATCATGTCCGGTCGATTAATAACACAAATCTCCTGTAACTTGCCTTCCTCAAAGGAGGCAGAGCCTCCGGTTCTGCATTACCAGGCAGAGCGAAAGTAACGAGCAATCGCTTAAGTTATTAAAATTTCATTCCTTATTGCGGTTAATCGACCGGACATGATATGACAGATAGAGTTCTCAATTTCCCAATCTAAAACTTGTTTTGAGCGACTTGTGCTGAGCGTAGTCGAAGGGAGCCGAAGCAAGTCAAAAAATCTAAAACTTGTACAGCGAACCCGAAGTATCTAAAATCTAAACTTTTTGATAAAGGCTATATCAAAACCTCCTCACCGTCGGACGAAGTAGCCCTACAAAGAACGCCACAGAAGTTTTGAGCGGCTGTGGCGTTTTGTTATGAAAATAGGGAACTTTCGGCGCTAATTCTAGCCCTCAGACAAGAGATTAGATAGGAAATCCGAAGAGCCGATCGCCCCGTTAACCCCGATAAAGTTTCCTAACACCCGATCGGTTCCTGCTATTCGCAGCAAAGTACCGTCAGGAGTAGCGCTAAATTGCAACTGCTGGAAACTCACGCCGCCAGTCAAAACAAACTTATCGACACCTACCTCGAAGTTAATCACAGTATCAGTGCCGCCATCAGCACTCAAAATAAATCGATCGCTCCCCATACCTCCAATTAAAGTATCCTCGCCCAAGTCGCCAAACAGCCAGTCATCTCCAGCGCCCCCATTGAGAAGGTCGTTATCTTTACCACCAATCAGAGTATCGCTGCCAGCATCTCCGTTGATAGTATCTTGGCCTTCATTGCCGTAGAGCAAGTCATCGCCGTCACCGCCGTTGATGCAGTCTTGCTGGTCGTTTGCCCCCACCGAGACAGCCCGGTTATCAGCACGATCGCCATAGATGGTATCGTTACCCTCGCCACCGCAGAGTTCATCGCTGCCATCACCGCCGTAAATCAAGTCGTCACCCTGATCTCCGTGTATGAGGTCATTAGCTTTGCCACCGTAAATCAAGTCGTTGTCTTGACCACCACTGATGGTATCGTCACCCTCATCGCCGAACAGCACATCAGCACCGATGCCACCAAAGAGCAAGTCCTGACCGCCAACATCATTAGCTCGACTTCGAGCACCGCCGTACATGGTGTCGTCGCCGCTGTCGCCAACAAGGGTATCAGAGCCGAGTTCGCCCCAAATCAAGTCATTATCTTTGCCACCCCAAACACAATCATTGCCTTTACCTGCTTGGACGGTATCATTACCGTGCCCGCCGCCTATGATGTCGTTGCCGCGGTCGGCAAAGATTAAGTCTTGTTCACCGAGATCCCCGATGGACTGGGAACTGCCACTGTCGCCGAGCAGAGTATCAGCTCCTTCGCCACCGTAGAGGGTATCGGAGCCTAATTGACCGTAGATGATGTCATTGCCTTTACCTCCATAAGCGCGATCGTTATCTTTGCCTGCAACCAGCGTATCGTTGGCTTGTTGGCCGTTGAGGAAGTCGTTACCGAAGCCTCCGTACAGCAAGTCGCGTCCCTGGGAGTCGCTGGCACTTTGGTCGCGGATGCCCCCAAACAAGCTGTCGGAGCCGATGCCACCAAACAACGTATCGGAGCCAAGTTCGCCCCAAATTCGGTCATTTTCTTTACCTCCAAGGGCAATATCGTCACCTTTGCCACTATGGATGGTATCGTCGCCCTCGTTGCCGTTAATGAGGTCTGCACCCTCGCCTCCGAAAATCAAATCGCGAGCATCGTCAGGACTCTGGGAGTTGTTCTGCCCGGTGTCTCCGAGAATCGTATCCGCACCTCGATCTCCAAACAGGGTGTCAGAGCCTAAGTCGCCCGCAATCCAGTCGTTCTGTTTGCCTGCAAATACGATATCGTTGCCCTCGTCTCCGTAAACAATATCGGTGTCAATGCCCCCAAAAATCCTGTCATTGTCTTCGTTGCCGTAAATTTCGTCCGCGCCGTCTTCACCTAAAAGCAGGTCGTTGCCTTCAAAACCCACGATTTTTTGGTTGCCTTTGGTGTCTACGATGAAGTCATCGCCGTCGGTTCCTTTGGTGGTTTGTCCCTCTGAAAATTGTGAAATAGGCCGGACAAATCCAACGGCAGGTGGTTGCTGCGGGGGCGCAAAGTTAATTCCCGGTTTTTCAATAATGGGCTGACACAAACAGTCGGTATCTGGTTCGGCGATCGGATTTGAGATACCGGGCGCGGGCGTTGGTGTGGGTGTAGGTATGAGTGGGGGAACAGTTCCAACTGGCCTCAAGATAGCAGCAACATTAGCGCTAGTGGGGCTGACTTTGCCGAGGTTGTCGGTGGCGGTGTAGCTGAAAGTTGCTCCGTTAAAGTCAACTGTGGCTACGAAAAATAGTTGTCCTATTTGTGCCGGAGTCAAAACTTGACCGGCTGTCACGGGTACGTCGCCGTTGACTGAATCTGATAGGAACAGGACTCCTTGGTTGGCCGGGGGGACGCTGGTGATGGTGTAAGAGACGATCGACCCATCGGGGTCACTTCCTCCCAATCCCAACACCTGCACGATGCCGTTAGTGGGAACCGTGAAGTTAATATTGTTAACCGATGGCGGTTGGTTGGAAGTCGGGGAGATAGCGGCAACTGTAGCAGTGGCGGGGCTGGTAGCGCCGCTGTTATCTGTGGCGCTGTAGCTGAAATTGGCACCGGTAAAGCTACCTGTGGATTGGAAAAATAGTTGTCCTATTTGTTCCGGTGTCAAAACTTGACCTGATGTCACGGCTACTCCGCCGTTGGCTGGATCTCCTAAAAACAGGATTCCTTGGGCCGCTGGGGGCAGGGTGTTGATGGTGTAAGAGGCGATCGACCCATCGGGGTCACTTCCTCCCAATCCCGGCACCCGCGCGCTGCTGTTGGGGTCTACGGTGAAATTAGCATTGTTGGTTACTGGGGGTAAGTTTAGGGGATTTGGTGTGGGAGTTGCTCCTGTGGAACCGAGAGTAGCGGTAGCCAGGGGACTGGTAGCGCCGTTGTTATCTGTGGCGCTGTAGCTGAAATTGGCACCGGTAAAGTTGCCGGTGGATTGGAAAAATAGTTGTCCTATTTGTGCCGGTGTCAAAACTTGACCCGGTGTCACGGGTACGCCGCCGTTGGCTGGATCTCCTAAAAAGAGGACTCCTTGGTCTGGTGAGGGCAGGGTGTTGATGGTGTAAGAGGCGATCAACCCATCGGGGTCACTTTTTCCCAATCCCGGAATTTGCGCGGTGCTGTTGGGATCTAGGGTGAGGTTAGTATTGTTGGCTGCTGGCGGTTCGTTGGGAGTTGGTGTTGGAGTTGGTGTTGGTGCTGGAATCGGTATTGGTAATGGTGTGGGAGTGGGCGTTGGTACTGGTGCTGGAGTCGGCGGAGGTGGCGCTCCTGTTAAACCGAGACTAGCGTTAGCTGGGGGGCTAACTGCGCCGCTGTTATCTGTAGCACTGTAGGTAAAATTGGCACCGGTAAAGTCGCCGGTGGATTGGAAAAACAGTTGCTGCAACTGTGCTGGAGTCAGGACTTGACCTGGTGTCACTGGTACGCCGCCGTTGGCTGGATCTCCTAAAAACAGGATGCCTTGGGCCGCTGGTGGCAGGGTGTTGATGGTGTAGGAGGCGATCGACCCTTCTAGGTCGGGGTCAGTTCCTCCCAATCCCGGCACCGGGACGCTGCTGTTTGGCCCTACCGTGAGGTTAGTAGGTGTCGCTACTGGTGCTTGGTTGGGTGGCGCTCCTGTTAAACCGAGACTAGCGTTAGCTGGGGGGCTAACTGCGCCGCTGTTATCTGTAGCACTGTAGGTAAAATTGGCACCGGTAAAGCTACCTGTGGATTGGAAAAACAGTTGCTGCAACTGTGCTGGAGTCAACACTTGACCCGGTGTCACTGGTACGCCGCCGTTGGCTGGATCTCCTAAAAACAGGATGCCTTGGGCCGCTGGTGGCAGGGTGTTGATGGTGTAGGAGGCGATCGGCCCTTCCGGGTCGGTTCCTCCCAATCCAGGCACCGGGGCGCTGCTGTTTGGTCCTACCGTGAGGTTAGTAGGTGTCGCTACTGGTGGTTGGTTGGGTGTCGTTCCTGTTAAACCGAGATTCGCGTTAGCTGGGGGGCTAACTGCGCCGCTGTTATCTGTGGCGCTGTAGGTAAAATTGGCACCGGTAAAGCTACCTGTGGATTGGAAAAACAGTTGCTGCAACTGTGCTGGAGTCAGGACTTGACCTGGTGTCACTGGTACTCCGCCGTTGGCTGGATCTCCTAAAAACAGGATGCCTTGGGCCGCTGGTGGCAGGGTGTTGATGGTGTAGGAGGCGATCGACCCTTCTAGGTCGGGGTCAGTTCCTCCCAATCCCGGCACCGGGACGCTGCTGTTTGGCCCTACCGTGAGGTTAGTAGGTGTCGCTACTGGTGCTTGGTTGGGTGGCGCTCCTGTTAAACCGAGACTAGCGTTAGCTGGGGGGCTAACTGCGCCGCTGTTATCTGTAGCACTGTAGGTAAAATTGGCACCGGTAAAGCTACCTGTGGATTGGAAAAATAGTTGTCCTATTTGTTCCGGTGTCAACACTTGACCCGGTGTCACTGGTACTCCGCCGTTGGCTGGATCTCCTAAAAACAGGATGCCTTGGGCCGCTGGTGGCAGGGTGTTGATGGTGTAAGAGGCGATCAACCCATCGGGGTCGGGGTCAGTTCCTCCCAATCCCGGCACCGGGACGCTGCTGTTTGGCCCTACCGTGAGGTTAGTAGGTGTCGCTACTGGTGCTTGGTTGGGTGGCGCTCCTGTTAAACCGAGACTAGCGTTAGCTGGGGGGCTAACTGCGCCGCTGTTATCTGTAGCACTGTAGGTAAAATTGGCACCGGTAAAGCTACCTGTGGATTGGAAAAATAGTTGTCCTATTTGTTCCGGTGTCAACACTTGACCCGGTGTCACTGGTACTCCGCCGTTGGCTGGATCTCCTAAAAACAGGATGCCTTGGGCCGCTGGTGGCAGGGTGTTGATGGTGTAGGAGGCGATCGACCCGTCTGGATCATTACCTCCCAATCCCGGCACAGGAAGAGTGTTTCCCGGCAGCACTGACCCAGTGGTAGGGTTGGCTACTGGTGGTTGGTTGGCTGCTGTCAGAGTTGCCGTCGCAGGCGTTGTGCTGGCGAGACCTTGGTTATCTGTAGCGCTGTAGGTGAAATTGGCTCCGGTAAAAGTCCCTGTGGATTGGAAAAATAGTTGTCCTATTTCTGCAGATGTCAATACTTGACCCGGTGTCACGGGGACTCCGCCGTTGGCTGGATCTCCTAAAAACAGGACTCCTTGGGCCGCTGGCGGTATGGTGTTGATGGTGTAGGAGGCGATCGACCCGTCTGGATCATTACCTCCCAATCCCGGCACAGGAAGAGTGTTTCCCG
>NZ_JAUBPP010000013.1:0-53545 GCF_036700765.1 Microcoleus sp. S1D4 | reverse complement strand
GCTGGATCTCCTAAAAACAGGACTCCTTGGGCCGCTGGCGGTATGGTGTTGATGGTGTAGGAGGCGATCGACCCGTCGGGGTCATTTCCTCCCAATCCGGGCACAGGAAGGGTGTTTCCCGGCAGCACTGACCCAGTGGTAGGGTTGGCTACTGGTGGTTGGTTGGCTGCTGTCAGAGTCGTGGTGACATTAGCACCCGGAGCACTACCGTCGTTGTTAGTCGGAGTGGGGTCTGGAGTAGCTGAGCTGCTGCTAGCCTTGTTGCTGACGCTTGGCCCTGCGGGTGCGATGAAGCTGACTGTGTTGGCTAGAGCATTGGCCGCACCGATGGCTAAGTTCACAGGAGGGAAGGTGACAATACCCGTAACGCTATCGTAGATGCCACCCGGTGCCACCACTCCCGTTAAATTGGGAATGATGGTGTCGGTGACAGTGACGTTAGTCGCTATGCTCGGCCCGTTGTTGACTGTGGAAATTGTGTAAGTAACTATATTGCCAACAGTCTCCGCCACTGGCCCGATTTTTGTGGTACTGACATCGGCTTGAGCAACTGTAGTTTGGACTTGAGATGTTACAGCAGTACCGTTGTTGTTAGCTGGGGTGGGGTCGTAGGTGCTGGAGTTACTAAAAGCAGTGTTAGTTATGGTAGTCCCAAGCGCCCCGGTGGCATTTACGGTGATGGTGCGGACTTCACTAGCACCGCTAGCCAAAGCCGGAACCGTCGGCCAGATTACAGTCCGCGTGAGAGGGTTGTATACACCATTGCCATTAGGGTGGAGAGCACTGACAAAAGTTAAGTCTGCGGGCAGTTGATCTTGAATCAAAACGTCTGCGGCAGCGGATCCACCAGCAGCATTGCTGGTGGTAATTGTGTAGGTAATGTTTCCGCCAGGAGCGACGAAGGCGGGGCCTGTTTTAGCAACGGAAATGTCGGCTTGGCTTGCAGGAGGATTGATCGTTTCGACAAGGAGATTAGCAACCTCGTGAATGTTTGTAGACGAGCCTGTCGAACCAGCAAAACCAAATTTGAAAGTAGGTGGTATTGTTTCGTTTACCGCGATTAGATCGGGTATGTCTATCAAAGTTACGCCCGTATCAAATACATCGTTGCCGTCAGTATCTATAGCAACTGAAAGACGGCTTGAACCTGGTAGTAATGTAATTTGGACGGTTTTTTTTACATTAGCAGTAGTGCGAGTGGTTGCCGTAACATTATCTATGCCGCCCGGAACGGGAGCGGTAGTTAAAAATTTATAGTTGTTGGCTTCGCTGCCTCTAATTGTAATTGAATCAGGTCGCTGCCCCGGGTTGGGCATGGGGCCGATACGCCCTTGACCAGAATTGGAAAAATTGCCAAATTCATCTAATCCGACACCTAAATAACCTCCTACAATCCCGAATGCTGCTGGGGGGGAGGTGTTGGGAGCATAGCCGAGAGAGCCGCCGAAGCCTCCCGCCGATGCTGGCGTAGCTGTTCCGTTAATTAGGAAAAAACTAATGCCATCAGCACCATTATTGCCGTTATAAGCAAATAAATCAAAGGTAACTCTCAGCCCGTCAGTTGAAGAGATGGGGTTGTTGTAGATGACATAATTTGCTTGGTTATTCGCATTTGATGTTAATCTCAAAGCACCGCTGCCTGGTGGATCGACTGGCCCTGCCACTACACCGGGAATAATGCCGGGGCCGGTGCCTGCGGTTAAGCCAGGAGGAGGTGAACCGCCGCCATTATAAATCCAAGGCCCTAGTGCTGTTGAACCTTGAAAGGTTTCGCTAACTAAGGTAGCGAGGACTGATTTGTAGTTTTCTAGGACTTTTTTTTCAAAGGCTACTTCGGCATTTATTTGTCCTGTGGTAATTTCTAATTCCCAGTCGCCGCCTAGTGCTGCACTACCAGTTAAATTGTTGGAAGCGGCAATATTTGCTCCGGTGAATTCGCTAATTTTTTGTATGAATTTAAGGCCGGATTTGCCTGCTGCTATGTTGCAGCCGTAAAGTAGAATGCTGGCGGATTTGCTGAGGGATTTTCCCCACTGCTGCAATTGGTGGCTGTGGGTTTCTAGGTTGTCAAGATTAAATTCTGCAGGGCCGATCGCGATTGCTGCTTCTCGGCCGTGAGATACTACGTGCAGGCTGTTGATATTGTGGCGCTGACCCAAAATTTCGGTGATTTGCTCGATCGCCCCCCTAGTTTCACTGAGTATAAATACTTCCGTTCCTGCTTTGACCCCACCGATCAATTGCTCGTAATTTTCTACTCTGGAGTCAACCACCACTAGAGATTTTTTGGCTTCTGGCTCTGCTTGAGAGCTCGCTCCTGCAAAAAAAAAGCTGTTTTTAGTGGCCATATTTTTAGATTTCAGTATTTTTACCGCTGACAAATGCGACGTTTTAGGGATCATTTTCATTATTCGTTGATTTACTTATCCGTTCTAACCTACCCCTTTAAAAAAAATCAATCAACAACAAAATATAAATTTTTAATAAGTTTTCTTAAACTTCAAAATTAATACTTACGTGTTTTTTTTGTTGAGTTGAAATTTTTAGACAAAAATGGAGGGGAATGCTGGGGCGCATCTGCTGCCACCTAATGACTACTCAACTCAAAGCTTTTATCTGCAAAGGTTTTTAGGATTTTACGGCTACGGTTAAGTCTTGTTTTTTTTGAGCGTAGACTGTGCCAGAAAATTGAAATTGCGATCGCCCGCAATACAAAATCCGGCTTGAATACCCCTTTTATTTTTTAGCTTTTCTGAACTATAACGCCAGTTTATGCAAGATGGGTTTCAAGCGTTAAGTTTTATAAAGAGGGGTTTTTAACCCGGATTGAAGATTACTTACGCAGGGCTGAAAAAAGACAGTAATGTAAGTGACATAAGGGTACTCAGTGCGGACAAAAGTATTATTTCTCACCCAAGATTTACCGTAAATCCACTGAAAAATCTGTTTTTGAGAATTGGAAAGTTTTTAATTTGAGATTCGATTGACTTCTGTTGCCCGCTTGACATTGCCGCTAAACTAACTGAAAAAAGCGGTCTCAAAAAAATGTCAAAATGACCGCTAAAGCATACAAAAATTAATTTTAATAAAAATGATTAAATGGGGGGTTGACAATCTTTACTTACCTATGTTATTTGAGCTGGTTTATGCTGCGAACACCAGTGAAACATCGCAGGATTGGAGGGAAAAATTAGACGAGTAGAGTAATTGCATAAATCTTTGATAAATGTGTCAACCGCAGATTTAAGGCAGATACAACGCTGATACATTCACCCCCAATCCCGCGCTGGTTAAACCTTAATATCGAGCTCGCGCACCAAAAAAGCCCATTCATCTGCTAATTCTTCAATGACTTTAGCAGTAGGTTTGCCGCCCCCGTGACCTGCTTTGGTTTCGATCCTAATTAACACCGGCTTTTCTCCCCCTTGGGTTTCTTGCAAAGCCGAAGCAAACTTGAAACTGTGGGCGGGAACTACTCTGTCGTCGCGATCGGCAGTTGTAATCATTGTCGCCGGATAAGCTGTGCCCGATTTGAGGTTGTGCAGGGGAGAATAGCTGCGGATTGTGGGAAATTCTTCGGGATTTTCCGGGGAACCGTATTCCGAAGTCCAGGCCCAACCAATGGTAAATTTGTGGAAGCGCAACATATCCATAACGCCGACTGCGGGCAATGCTGCACCGAACAATTCCGGCCGCTGAGTCATGCAAGCCCCTACTAACAAACCGCCGTTGCTGCCGCCTGCGATCGCCAATTTAGCCGGTTTGGTGTACTTGTTTTCAATCAACCATTCAGCAGCGCTGATAAAGTCATCAAACACGTTTTGCTTCTTTAACTTTGTACCTGCTTGGTGCCAGGATTCACCGTACTCGCCACCTCCCCGCAAACAGGCTGTGACGTAAACTCCGCCCATCTCCAACCACACAACCCTGCTAACCGAGAAACTAGGAGTCAGCGAGATGCCAAAACCGCCGTAACCGTATAGGTATGTCGGGTTATTGCCATCTAATTGCAAACCTTTTTTGTGGGTAATAAACATGGGTACGCGAGTACCGTCTTTGCTAGGATAAAATACTTGTTTCGTTTCGTAGCCTTCGGGGTCAAAATCGACATTTGGTTTCCGATAAATAGTGCTTTCATCTGTCACCATGTTGTAGCGGTAAATCGTGTTTGGCGCTGTGAAACTGGTGTAAGCATAAAAGGTTTCCGTGTCGTGCCGCTTGCCGCCGAATCCTCCCGCCGAACCGATTCCCGGTAAGGCGATTTCTCGCACAAAAGAGCCTTCTAAGGTGAAGATTTTAATCTGGGTGTAGGCATCTTTTAGGTAAGAAGCGATAAATTGATTGTTGAGGATGCCAATGCCTCCGAGGGTTTCGGCTGCTTCGGGAATAATTTCTGCGAATTTCCCTTGAGTGTCACTGCCCGCGAGGGATGATGGTGGTGGGTTGCTAATGTCGATCGCAATTACGCGGCCTAGCGGTGCATTTAAATCTGTTTGAAACCAGAAAAGAGAGCCGTCATTATCGATGAAACTGTACTCTGCCTCAAATTCGCTAATTAGTTCAACAACGCTGGATTCCGGTGCTGTTAAATCTTTGTAAAAAATCAAGTTTTTGGTTTCAGTTCCCAGCCAAACAGAGATAATTAAGTAGCGGCCGTCTTCGGTGACACCTGCGCCAAATCCCCACTCTTTTTGATCCGGTCGTTCGTAGATCAATATATCTTCAGATTGGGAAGTACCGAGCTTGTGATAAAACAGTTTTTGGTAATAGTTAACGTCTTCGTGTTTAGTTTTTTCGTTTGGTTCGTCGTAGCGGCTGTAAAAAAAGCCTTTACCATCATGAGTCCAGGATGCTCCTGAGAATTTAATCCACTTTAAATGGTCTGATAAATCTTCGCCTGTTTCCACATCGCGAACTTTCCATTCTTGCCAATCGGAGCCGGAAGTTGACAAACCGTAGGCCATTAGTTTGCCGTCTTCGCTGATAGCTATGCCGCCGAGAGCAATAGTTCCGTCTTCTGAGAGAGTGTTGGGGTCAATTAATACTTTAGGTTCGCCGTCTAAGGATGGTAAAGTATAAAGTACAGATTGATTTTGTAGACCGTCATTTTTGTAGTAGAAATAGCGATCGCCTTCTTGGAAAGGTATGCCGTATTTCTCGTAATCCCAAAGTTGAGTCAGTCGCTGTTTGATTTTTTCCCGCGCCGGAATCTGGCTGAGGTAGCCGAAGGTGACTGCGTTTTGGGCTTCTACCCAGGCTTGGGTTTCCTCTGATTCGGGATTTTCCAGCCATCTGTAGGGATCTGATACTTTGACACCGTGATAGTCGTCAGATACGTCGGTTTTGTGGGTTGTGGGGTAGATCAAAGGGCGATCGAATTGAGTCATATTTTTTCACTCTCAGTAACTTTGTTTAGTTTAACCTTTTTTGCAAATTTGCGATTGCGAACCTGAATAAAGCAATCGCACTTCCTTCTCTCCCATCTTCCTTTGTGTCCTTTGCGTCTTCGCGGTTCGTTTCTCTAACATTTCAACTCAGCAATTGCCCATTTTAAACTAATCCAATTCCCTCCTTCCTTCCAAAGCACGAGCCAAAGTTACCTCATCTGCATATTCCAAATCTCCCCCCATTGGCAAACCAAAAGCGATGCGCGTCACTCTGGTAAAAGGTTTCAATAAATGACCGATATAAAGAGTAGTAGTTTCGCCTTCCACGCTGGGACTAATCGCAATAATTACTTCACTAATTTTTTGCTGGCTGACGCGGCGGACTAAGGGTTGAATGTTCAATTGTTCCGGGCCAATTCCATCCATCGGCGAAATAACGCCGCCGACAACGTGATATTTGCCGATGTATTCCCTGGTTTTTTCTAGGGCGATTACGTCGCGGGATTCTGACACTACACAAATGGTAGAACTGTCGCGGTTTGTGTTGCGACAAATTTCGCAAACAGGTTCAGCAGATAAGTGAAAGCATACTTTACAGAAACCGACTTGTTTTTTGGCATCAATCAAAGATTGAGCTAGGGCTTGCACGTCTTCTTCGGGTCGTTTTAAAATATGCAAAGCGAGTCGCTGTGCTGTTTTTGGCCCGACTCCTGGTAAGCGCTGCAATTGTTCGATTAAACGGGCTAAGGGTCGAGTATACATAAAATGAAGGAAGAGGGAAGATGGAAGATGGAAGATGGAAGATGGAAGATGGAAGAATAATATAAATTAGCCGCCGCTTATTTTAGCTTTGTAGCCCATTTTTTTGAGAATTTCGGCAAGCTTTTGTTTGTGTTCGCCTTGAATTTCGATTTCGTTGTCTTTAACTGTACCGCCTGTGCCACATTGGGCTTTTAGCTGCTTGGCTAAGTCTGCTAATGTTTCGGGTTTTCCCTGAAATCCGCTGATGACTGTAACTGTTTTGCCGCCTCGTCCTTTTCGGGATGCTTCTACTTTGAGATTTTGTTGATTTGGGGCAACTTCTGGGGTGCCGCGTTGGAGGGCGGCTGAGTTGTCGGTGTTGCCAAATTCGGAGTAAACTATTCGTTTGCCGTCGGTTGTTTTGTTGTCTGAATCTTTGCGTTTGGATGCTGCCATGTGTTAATATGCCTGAACTTCTTTTACTGGTATTTCTAGTTTTAACGGGTTCGGTAAAGTTGCGATCGCTCGGAATGCGCTCTATCTTCTATTTATTGTATTAGTCTGTTCAGGGTTGAAGGAATTATAATGAAATTTGTTCGATCGCCTCAAGTCTCCAAGGGATTTGGTACGATCGACTGGCGCGCGATCGAGTGCGCCGACTTCTAGCTTACCCGCGAATCGAACAATCTCAAATTTAAAATCTAAAATCCAATGACTGTTACCCCCCTGCGTCTCACTTCCGAAACCGCGGCCCAACGCCCCGACTCCCTGGGTAGATTTGGCCAATTCGGCGGCAAATACGTCCCAGAAACCCTAATGCCTGCTTTGTTTGAGTTAGAAGCGGCTTTTCAAAAATACCGCAGCGAACCGGAATTTCAAGAGCAACTTCAAGGATTGCTCAAAGATTATGTCGGCCGCCCCAGCCCTTTGTATTTTGCCGAACGCCTCACAGAGCATTATGCTAAAGCAGACGGTACTGGCCCGCAAATTTATCTCAAACGGGAAGATTTAAACCACACTGGTGCTCACAAAATTAATAACGCTTTAGCTCAAGCATTGTTAGCAAAACGCATGGGGAAACAGCGGGTAATTGCTGAAACTGGTGCAGGTCAACACGGTGTTGCTACTGCTACGGTTTGCGCTCGTTTCGGTTTGGAATGCGTTGTCTACATGGGCGTTCAGGACATGGAAAGACAGGCTTTAAATGTGTTTAGAATGCGGCTGATGGGGGCAGAAGTGCGACCGGTGGCGGCGGGTACGGGAACGCTGAAAGATGCGACTTCCGAAGCGATTCGCGACTGGGTGACAAATGTGGAGACAACTCATTACATTTTGGGTTCCGTAGCGGGGCCGCATCCTTACCCGATGATGGTGCGCGATTTCCATGCGGTAATCGGTCAAGAAACGCGCGCTCAGTGTCAGGAAAAGTGGGCTGGTTTGCCGGATATTTTATTAGCTTGTGTCGGTGGCGGTTCTAATGCAATGGGTCTTTTCCACGAGTTTGTCGGGGAAGAAACTGTTAGATTGATCGGTGTTGAAGCGGCGGGCGAGGGTGTGGATACGGACAAACACGCTGCTACTTTGACTAAGGGAACTGTGGGTGTTTTGCACGGCGCAATGAGTTATTTGCTGCAAGATAATGAAGGTCAAGTGATTGAGCCACACTCGATTAGTGCTGGTTTGGATTATCCGGGCGTGGGGCCGGAACACAGTTATTTGAAGGATGCTGGCCGGGCTGAATATTATAGTGTCACTGATGCAGATGCGCTGGCGGCTTTTCAGCGTCTTTCGCAGTTGGAGGGGATTATTCCGGCTTTGGAAACTGCTCACGCGATCGCCTATTTGGAGACTCTGTGCCCGCAGTTAACTGGGAGTCCGCGCATTGTGCTTAACTGTTCGGGGCGCGGCGACAAAGATGTGAACACTGTTGCTAAAGTTATGAATATGGTTTAGCGGAATTTTGGGCGATCGCTCTGTAGGAATCGGTAACAATTAACTTTATTTGTCATTCAAATTCATGTCCAAAGCTTTGGTTTTGATTTCTTTAGGATTGTTGACAATCTTGCCTAATTGTGCTAATTCACTTTCGGCGCGATCGCTCCCACAAGATTCTATGAATACTAATGTTGCTTTGACGAGTTCGCTGGCTGACTTAGAAAAAGCTGTTAACCAACAGATAAATCTATACCGAGCATCGAAAAAGTTGCCGCCGCTGAGTGTCGATGCGCGAATTACTCAGCAAGCAAGAATTCACAGCCAAAATATGGCGAGTGGGAAAGTTAAGTTTAGCCATGACGGATTTGAGGGGCGGGTGAAAGCAATTTCTATTCCCTATCAAAGTGTGGCTGAAAATGTTGCTTACAACATGGGCTACAACGATCCGGTACGCAATGCTGTTGAAGGTTGGATCAAAAGTGAGGGTCACCGCAAAAATATGGAGGGTCAGTTTAATTTAACTGGTATTGGGATTGCCAAAAATGCCAAAGGCGAGTATTATTTTACTCAGATTTTTGTCCGCAGTAGATAAGGTGAGGGAAGAAGGAAGAGGGAAGAAGGAAGAGGGAAGAGGGAAGAGGGAAGAGGGAAAAAAGCAGTCAACAGTCAACAATCAACAGTCAACAATTACTAATAATGGAATTTCCAGATTTTCAAGTGTGCGATGGTGATATTTCCGATGCTCTGTTATCTTATTATTTGACGGCGGAGGCGATCGCCGTTGATACCGAAACAATGGGTTTGCTACCGTGGCGCGATCGCTTGTGTTTGGTGCAGTTGTGCGATCCGCAAGGTAAAGTGGCGGCGGTGCGGATTGCTAAAGGTCAGACGGCGGCACCGAATTTAAAAAAGTTAATGGAAGTCCCGAATATTGAGAAAGTGTTTCACTTTGCCCGCTTCGATATAGCAACAATGCGCTACAATTTAAGTATTGAGATTGCACCTATTTTCTGCACAAAAATAGCGAGCAAACTAGCGAGAACTTACACCAACAGACACGGACTTAAAGACTTAATTAAAGAACTAGAAAAAGTAGAACTCAACAAAACCTCTCAAAGTTCGGATTGGGGAAATTCCGAGAATCTTTCAGACGAGCAACTGCACTACGCTGCGAACGATGTCCGCTATTTGTTAAGCGCTAAACAAAAGTTGACTGCTATGTTGCAGCGAGAAGAACGCTGGGAAATTGCACAGCAATGTTTTCAAGTTTTGTCGGTTTTTGTAACTTTGGATTTGTTGCAGTACAAGGATGTTTTTGAACACGGGCAATCTTAGGCGCGATCGCACAATTGCAGTCACCTAGGTTTGTAGTGAGGACTTTAGTCCTTCCTCATCCAAATTAAAAGGGTGGATCTGTGTTTTGCATTTGTAGCTGTAGAGAACTCGCGTGCTTTACACAGCACGCGAGCAGGGACGCTCGCACTGTAAAAAAAACATCCTTTTTGCGATGCAGGAGATGCTCCAAATCAGAAGAAGGACTAAAGTCCTAACTACCAACCTAATTATTATTTATTTGACCGGGCTAGATTCGAGTGAAAGAAATTTCAAAACTTACCAGTATTTCTAATTAGGGCTGATCGGGATTGTGTTCGTGCATCAAAGCTTCAAGTTGGTCGTCAACATTTTTAACCACCTGTTCCAAAGCGGGTAGCCCGTCTAAAGGTAAAGGAGAAAGCCGAGTGCGATCGCGAATTTGATTCACTTTCCGCTGCAATTCTTTGGCCAGTTGCAGCGCGTCCCGACTCAAACTAGACAATTGCTGCTGCTGGTAAAACCTCAAAGCCGCTCCCCGCAGCACTTGCAACGTGGCTTCTTCCTTGCCGCCCACTGCCATTACCCGCAAGCGCAACAGCAAATGAGTGTTTTTATATATGCGTTCAACTTCGACTTGTTTGGGATGTTCTATGGGGGAAACAGGCATATCCGTCAGCCTCTTCAACTCGTCGATGACTTCTTCAAACAGCACCGGATCGATACCTTCGACGATCGATTTCAAAACGCCGTCTTGACTCCAAAGAATGCGGCCCTGGGACTGGGGGCGCTCAAAAAACAGGCGGCCGATACCGTCTAGCAGCACTCTACCGAGCAATTCTTCCAGCAGTTGGGGCGCGGGTAAAGTTGCCAAAACTTCGACAGGGCTTGACAAATACGAGGCTTCGACATCCAAAACCGGCACATCAGCAGGTGTCGGGTAAACTTCGGCGCTTGCTGGTTTGATTGCTGCGGAGGTCGCTTTCAACCGGCTAGCGGGAATGGAGGGTTGGGGAAAAGAGGTCGGGGTTTTTGCTTCGGATGCGGAATTTGCTGGTGCGGGATTTTTTGGTGCTGGGGCTGCTGCGGTTGGTGTGGGGCTGGGTTCTTTGACTTGGTTCCCGTGGAGCAAGTAAGCTGAGAGCATCGAGCGTTGAGTTTCCGAGGAAATTTGCTCGGTTGTGACTGAGCAATTCATGTAAGCTAAAATCCGCTGCACGTAGTCCAAGGCGGAGTCATCTTTCCCATCGACTACGCCCAATTTCAATATATTGCCTTCTAGGGATATAGGCAAAACTTGATAGTAAAGACAAGCTTCAAAGGGGACAACTGTGTCGATTAGTTGAAATATTCGATCGGAGTCCATGTCCATTGTAGCCGCCAAGTCTGTTGAAGATGTATGTACCATTAGCTGCTCTGTAGTCGGAAGCGCGATCGATCGCGCCACAACAACCTGATTGATATAATTAAACGCTGCAACTTCCCTGACGGAGACATTCGTCTAAAAACCGGAAGCTTCGATCAAATAAAAATCCTCAGTCTCAGAATTTTTTCCCTTCTGTGTTGCCGTTTCAATATCTACTGAAAGATTTACAGTTAGATGATGACTTGCGCGCTGATGGCGAACACTCGATCGCGATCGATTGAGCGGCTGACAACGACAGAACGATCTTATTAATTCGCAAGTATTGCATCTGCACCACAATCGATGACTTGCGGGCCACGGCTAAATTGAGGATTTGTTGAAAAATCCTGACAAGTCGATCGCGCTGCTGATATTTTACCCCACAGAGTTCGCGGCGAGGCTAGCGATCGAGATATCATGACGCCCGTGCTGCGATATCCCGATCGATCTTACCGAAAGTGCGATCGCGCCAATGGCGATGTGCGAATTTTCCAGGGGAAAAATCGCAGGACTCTGTAGCTATTCCGGCATTGATTAGTAGCACGCATTATGCAAAATCCTACTGTTAATTAAGAATTAGCAATTGCCCGCAACTAATGGCTCATCTAGTCGTTGCGGAGGGTTTGAGCGGCTAAATAGAGTTTACTCCACTCGCCGATAACTTGATTAGTTTTCAGCTTTAATTCAGATGCGATCGTCTCTACGCTTTTTCCTGCCTTCAGCGATTCGACCAACTGCAGTTGCACCGGCGTGAGATTTTGTAAATATTGCTGCCACTGAGCGGGAGTCAAACCCAAATTGTGTTCTTTGAGCGAAGTTTCCAGCCAGTTAGCGACTAATTCCGGTGCTTGTTTGACCGCAAAAACCCGAATCGCGTGGTAACTGACTTTTTCTCGCAAGCGGTAAATTTGTTTGATGGGAACGTTCAAAGCCTCAGCAATTGCCTCTTGGGAACGGCCTTGCAGATAAAGCCGCAGCCACTGACAAGCCAGCGGATCGACTTGATCCCTCAAATAATTCTCAAATTCTTGCTGGACAATCTGCCGCCCCGCTTGTCGCTCTTCCCAAACTTGATTTTCTTGGTAATCGGACATCGCCTGTGTGTCTAGCAGGCTGAGCGGTTCCTCTGTATCGTCGGGTAGAATTTGTTCCGACACCAACCGCACCCAATCTCCCGCCGGGACTTGCGTCAACCCGCCCCGCTGGGAACGCCGCAGGTAGTTGACGAAGCGGTACACCAGCAGTGGCTGGTTGCGGATGGGCCGCAAACAGTATTCTTCTGTGCTCGCTAGTAGCAAAGCATTTCGCAGGCGTTTGTCTGTCGTGCATTCGGCAATCCAGGCGACTTGCTGCTGGAGGTAGCGATCGGAATTGAGCATTTCCTGAATCACTTCTTGCAGTACCTCCACCGCACTCCGCTGTCTGTCGCGACTCAGGGAAACCCACGCTTGGATTTTTTGCCTGAGCACTACCAAACCGCCCAGCCGCCCGATCAAGTTGCGGTAAGCTTTTTCTGGCGCGACTCCCAGATACCGCTGCTGTAAAATTCGATATAAAAAGTCGATCGCCCCACAGGCGACGGTGAGTTGAGTCGGATTCAGAGAGTCAAATCTTTCTGGCTTGTCTCCCAACAGCCAGCGGACAACACTCTCGCGAGTGCTAGAACTCTCGTCGGGGCAATCTTTTTCTAGTCGCGACTTCCAATCTTGTGCCAGTCTTTCCGCCAAGGTCATGTGCTGCTGAGATTATCTTTCACCCCCGATTTTAAGTGGTATGCTGGTTTTTTGAGTCTTTTTTGGATTTAATAGGACTTGCGCCTCGGTAAAATAGTTCTGTCAATGCGTTATCGAGATCAATTCCAGGGTTTTTTAGATTGTGGAACGGGCCAATTAATTGCCTATTGACAAAAACACCCAATTCTGTTAATTAGTGGTTTTCAATCAACTGAGGTACTAGCCAGCCGATCGCGCATTACCAATTACTAATTACCAATTACCGATGACCGATTTACCCATTACCCATTACCAATCCGTACCTCACTAACTTCAGAATTTCTATATGCCTAACTTTTTATTAGAACTCGGTACCGAAGAACTGCCCGCATCTTTTGTCGCCAGCAGCGTCCGGCAGTGGGAACGGCTCGTGCCTGCAACTCTGGCAGAACAATCATTGACAAATGAATCAATTAATGTATACGCCACTCCGAGGCGTTTGGCAGTTCTGATCGAAGGATTGCCAATCAAGCAATCAGACAGAGAAGAAGAGGTAAAAGGCCCGCCCGCAAGTTCGGCTTTTAAAGACGGGAAACCGACGAAAGCAGCCGAAGGTTTTGCCAAAAAACAAGGCGTAGAAATCGATGCTTTGTCGGTTCGCGCTACGGACAAAGGCGATTTTGTGTTTGTGCTCAAACAAATTCCGGGGCGGCTGAGTGCGGATATTTTGACACAACTTGTGCCGCAGTGGATTAATAAGTTAGAAGGCAAAAGATTCATGCGGTGGGCTGACGGAGATTTGAAGTTTCCGCGCCCGATTCGATCGATCGTGGCACTGTTAGATGATACTGTACTGCCGATCGCCTTGGTCAGCGGTTCGGATACGGTCAAGAGCGATCGAATTTCCCAAGGACACCGGGTGTTACATCCGCAGCCAGTCTCGATTCCGCAAGCCGAGGATTATGCCGAGTGTCTGCGGGCTGCTTGCGTCGAAGTCGATCGAACCCAGCGCAAAAATCAAATTAAATCACAAGTAGAAGCCGCAGCCACAAAACAAGGCGGTTACGCCGACATTACCGAAGATTTGTTAGAAGAAGTCACCGACTTAGTAGAATGGCCGAACCCAGTAGTAGGGAAATTTGACGAAGAATTTTTGATATTGCCGCCGGAAGTAATCACCACAATTATTGTTACAAACCAGCGCTATTTCCCAATCCTCAAAAGCCCCGACTTTCCCGAACTTCTGCCCTACTTCATTACAATTTCCAACGGAGATCCGGCCGCATCGGCGATTATTGCTGCGGGTAACGAGCGAGTCGTGCGGGCGAGGTTGGCCGACGGTGAGTTTTTCTACAAAGCAGACTTGGCCAAGCCTCTAGAGGATTATTTGCCGAAGTTGGAGAAAGTCACTTTTCAGGAAGATTTGGGGACAGTGCGCGCCAAGGTCGATCGCCTGTGCAAGATTGCCAGCCTCATCACCAACCAACTGCAAATAACTGCCGAAGAAAAAGCTTACATAGAAAGAGCAGCCTTACTTTGCAAAGCCGACCTCGTTACCCAAATGGTTTACGAACTTCCCGAAATGCAAGGAATCATGGGGCAGAAATACGCCTTAGCCTGCGGCGAAGCAAAAGCCGTAGCCACAGCGATTTTCGAGCATTATTTGCCTAGAGGCGCGGGGGACAAATTACCGCAAACTCTCACAGGTCAAGTTGTCGCAATAGCCGACAAATTAGATACATTAGTCAGCATCTTCGGCTTGGGAATGTTGCCGACAGGTTCCTCCGATCCTTTTGCTTTGCGCCGCGCAGCCAATGCGATCGCTAACATTATTTGGGCGGCTCAGTTACCAATCAACTTGGACCAGTTACTCGCAGAAGTTGTTGCCGAATTTACAGTAATTCGCCCGGAAACAAGCCCAGAATTACTTTCACAATTATACGAATTTTTCCTGCAAAGAATTCGGACTTTGCTGCAAGAAGAAAAGAATGTAGATTACGATTTGGTGAATGCCGTTTTGGGAGAAAACGACCCCGAATATACCGAACGGGCATTGAAAGATTTGTTGGACACGGTGGAAAGAGCGCTGTTTCTGCAACAAATCCGCAATGACAAGACTTTGGATCGGATTTACGAAACAGTCAACCGTTCAACTCGTTTAGCGGCTCAAGGAGATTTGGATAAAGTTGAATTGGAACCGAAAACTGCGGTGAAACCACAGTTGTTTCAAAAGTCGTCCGAACAAGCTTTTTATGATGCCGTGGTGCAGTTAGTGCCGCAAACGCTGCTATCGAAACAAACTCGCAATTACCAACAATTAGTAGAGAGTTTGACAGAAATTGCTCCGGCTGTCAGCAACTTTTTTGACGGCCCAGAAAGCGTTTTGGTGATGGATTCCGACCCGGAAATTAAGCGCAATCGCTTGAATTTGCTGGGTTTGCTGCGGAATCACGCGCGGGTGTTGGCTGACTTTGGGGCGATCGTCAATCGATTTTAGATTTTGAATATTAGATTACCGCCAAAAGTTTTGATGTAAAATCAAATCAATTAGTATCGGAATTATTCATTTCTATCATCTTTCTCCTCCCCCTCTGCGCCCTCTGCGGTTAAATCATCCAAAAAAAACCGTAACCGACATAAAAAGAAAAAAACCCGAAAATTTGCTATATCACAAAACTGATGCCGATCGTCAATCAATTTAAGATTTGAAATAGTTAGATTCCGGCCAAAAGTTTTGATGTAAAATCAAATCAATTAGTATCGGAATTATTCATTTCTATCATCTCTCTCCTCCCCCTCTGCGCCCTCTGCGCCCTCTGCGGTTAAATCATCCAAAAAAAACCGTAACCGACATAAAAAGAAAAAACCAGGAAAGTTCGCTCCATCACACACACACAACTTATGCCGATCGCTCACATCATTGGATTAGGAAAATCGGGGAATGCCGCCGCCAGACTGCTAAAACGCGAAGGATGGGAAGTAACGCTGAGCGATCGCTCATCTTCCCCAAACTTGCTCGAACAGCAACAGCAACTCGCTAGCGAAGGAATTGCAGTTGAGTTAGGTAAATCTTTTGAACCAGTCGAATCGATAGAATTAATAGTAGTAAGTCCGGGCGTTCCCTGGGACAGTCCAGGATTAGCACGCGCCAGAGAGTTAGGCATTGAAACAATCGGAGAAATGGCGCTGGCGTGGCGCTATCTCAAAGCTCCTTGGGTGGGAATTAGTGGCACTAACGGCAAAACTACGACTACTGCTTTAATTGCTGCTATTTTTGCAGAAGCAGGGCTTCATGCTCCTGCTTGCGGCAATATTGGCTATGCTGCGTGCGAATTAGCTTTAGCTGAAAAACCGCCGGATTGGGTAATCGCCGAAATCAGCAGCTATCAGATAGAATCATCGCCGTCTGTAGCGCCGCGAATCGGAGTTTTAACGACTTTGACACCGGATCACCTCAGCCGCCACAAAACTTTAGAAAATTATTACAACATTAAAGCGCATTTGCTGAAAAAGTCGGAATTGCAAGTAATTAATGGCGACGATCCTTGTTTGCGGCAGCAAGGAGTTGACATTTGGCCAGATGCGTGTTGGACGAGTGTTAAAGGTGAACAGGAATTATTAGGAAAGCGGGCTTTTGGAGCCTACATCGCAGACGGTTGGGTAATTGCTCAAAGCGAGAAAATTTTGCCTGCTTCGTCTTTGCGGATGGTGGGAGAGCACAATTTGCAAAATTTGTTGATGGCGGTGGCGGCGGCTAATTTGGCGGGGATCGATCGAAGTGCGATCGCCCGGGCGATCGATAAATTCCCCGGAGTATCGCACCGTCTCGAACACATCTGCACTTGGGAAGGCATAGATTTTATCAACGACAGCAAAGCGACTAATTACGATGCGGCGCAAGTCGGGTTGGCTTCTGTAAGCGCGCCGGCGATTTTGATTGCGGGCGGCGATCCCAAAGAAGGGGACGATCGCGCTTGGATCGATACAATTAAGGCGAAAGCTGTAGGGGTGCTGTTAATTGGGGATGCGGCAGGCATTTTTAGCGATCGGCTAGAACAAGCAAATTATAATGCTTGGGAAATCGTCGAAACAATGGAAAAAGCAGTTCCCAGAGCCGCAGAATTAGGCAAACAGAACAACGCTAAAGTCGTGCTGCTTTCGCCAGCTTGCGCCAGTTTCGATCAATACCAAAACTTCGAGCAGCGGGGCGATCATTTCCGTCAATTGTGTCTCGAATCGCTTGCGAAAAAATCAGGCTATATCTAGATTATCACTCAAGAAAGAAAATCAAATCAGGCTTTTGTAGGGGTAGTGGATGGTGCGATCCTACCCCCTCCACTTGTTAACCCAAGCTTATTCGGCTATAATAAAGGCAGCCTAATTAGCATGGCCAGATTTTCAGGCAGTTTGAGTGGGATGAAGCGAAGAATCTAAATAATATTCGCAAACATGACATTGATTTTGTAGATGTCCCTAAAATGTTTGATAGTCCAATGCTAGTTGAGCTAGACGATCGTTTTGATTACGGCGAAAACCGTTGGTTCGGTATCGGTTTCCTCGGTAACGGCATCGCGGTTGTTGTTTGGACAGAACGACAGAATGACGTGATTCGGATCATTTCAGCACGAAGGGCAAATCGATATGAGCGCCAAAAACTTGAGCAATACCTCTCGTACTAATTGGAAAGCATTAGAAGAAATGGAAGATGAAGGAATTGATTACTCTGACATTCCACCCTTGACGGCAGAGTTTTTTGAACTCGCTACTGTAAGAATTCCTGCATCTCAAGCACAGCGATTAGTTCAAATTGACCCAGATATTTTGAAGTGGTTCCAAGCTCGAACGGGAGAACATAAAGCTTTAATCAACTCGGTTTTGCGTCGCTACATAGAAGGCAGTAGTGAAAATTCATCAGTATAAAAAAATACGCTTTGGTTGACAAGGTAATTGCTCCGCGCGCATCTCACAAAGATTGAGAAGTAACCTAGTCTCTGCGATTACTCTCCCGTAGCGCAATGACAAATAGCATTAACCCAAGCGTATCTATCTATGACTATGTTTGACCTTAAGTTGACACCAATAGATAATGCCGTGTCCGGTGCAGCAACCTGCGACTTTATAGATGCGCCAGCCCTCAAATACTCTTCCAAATATCTTTAATTCTAGCCTGCTCTTCCCATTCCAGCTCATGAAAAACTAGCATCATTTCCTCATGGGTGTAATCAATAATAATAGCAGCAAACTGACCCACAGTTTCCGCTGACAGCATCGCTAGTTTCAATTTTGTCTTTGATCCTCCATCCATTAATATCATGTCAAATAAAATAACATTCCTCAGTTCGTAGTGATGCCTAAAATCCTCAAAATTTGTTAAGCCAATCAGGACTAAAGTCCTCATTACAAACAATTTTAAACATTTATAAGTTAGTAGTTACAACTTCATTTTTCAAAATTTCTGCCAATCCAGACTAAAGTCCTCACTACCAACCAGTTTTATTTTAGCCGTTAGAGCTGACACAATATAACACTAAACCTTTGATTTACCCTTCACTTCGATTTTAACTTAGCCTGCAAATATCTTTGAGTTTTGCATTAAAACTAGAAACATCAGGAACACTGATTGTATCATAATCCTGCCAGGAAATTTGAAAATCTTCGCGACAAATCTGAGATCGCAATTTTTCATCAATCTCCAAAATCTTGCTTTCGGAAGCGACATTATTTTTCAACAAAATAGCAATTTCTCTTTCCAGTTGGCGATTTCCTTGCTCAAAGAAATCTTGAGAATTAGAACGAAACAAACCGCTATTGACTTGCTGAAATTGGTTTGGTGTCAGCGATTGAGCCGAGACAGCAGCCGGAAATGCCAAAGATGCTGCCACCCAAAAACTAGGAATTATTTGTTTGAGAATTCTGTTCATAACTGTCGGGAGGACTTTTTACCTCAATTTGTTTATCGTCTTCTGACTCGGTTGCTGATTCATCTTCTAGTGCAATTTTTTCTTGCCACTCGGTAAGCTGTTGAAAAAGCTGCTGGCTAATTTGAAATACGGGTTTGTTGGTTTCCGACATATTAACTCCTGAAGGTGATTGAAAGAATTAGATTTACTGGGTAAGGTGCTTTTGGCGCACCCTACTAATATTAGTTATAACTGTGAAACTTTGAGCAGCGCCATGATGATGCCAATTAAGGAACCGCCCAGTAAAGTTAAAGTAGCTAAGGTACTAATGCCAAATCCGGCGGCTCGTTTTTCCGCTGCTTGATAGTAACCCCAAGCAAACAAAATGCGTCCAATTATCCAAACTGCACCGATACCGGCGGCCCAAATTGGGCTAATAAATTGCGAGAATATCCACAGCGAGGGCAAAAATAAAATCAGTTGCTCTAAGGTGTTTTGATGAACTCGCACTACTCGCTCAAAGTCTGGGTTTCCTGTCATCTGCGGAGGAGAAACTTTGTACTTGAACCTGGCTCTGCCGACGTTGAGGGTAAGAATGAAGTAAAGAATTAATGCTGAAATAGTAATTAGACTGGGCCAGAGTATGGCGTTTGCTTCTGCGAGCATGATTGGGTATGGTGCTGGGGTAGATATCTTGATTATAAATCAATTATTGTCGATCGCGCCATTCATCGCCATCGAGTAATTCAAGGCAGCGAATTTGATGCAACTGCTGGCTATTCGTGCCGTCGCAACTGGTTTCGGATTCGGGGACATCCTTCACAACTTGCTGGCTGCGCTTAAGTCTTTATTGCGAATTCAAGGAGATTATTTTGCTCAACAATGTTTCGTTCGATTCTCCGTAAGGCGTGCCTTGTATTCCCAAAGTTTATCGATTAACTAGGCATAGATTCGTTAGTGTAAAGAAGTTAGTTTATACAATTTTGCCAAATAAGTGAGTGCTACCTGTGAACACGATGTTTTGGATGGTTAAAACTGCTAATAACAAGTTTTTATTAAATTGCTCTAGATGAAGTCCTATTTGTATAGGAACAGTAAGCAAAGGTTAATAAAGCGTGAAGTTTTAATAGGTGAGTAGAGATATTATCCCATCCCTACTCGCTTGCGGATCTACAATTCAATGACTGCGACTTTCTTTTTACTCTTTTGGTCGCGAAGAACTACGGTATTGTAAGGGGAGGTATCTGTTCCTAGGGGGACGGCACTTTTAACGGTACCCATAGTTCCTGTGAGTTCGCCTAGTTCTATGGATTTATTTAAATTTCCATCTATCGCTAGGTATGCACTCAATTTTACTTTAGAATTTGTGACTTCTAAATCCTTAAAGAGTACGGCCTCTCCTCCTTCAGGATCGATCCCTAAAATAGCCGTGCCGTGTGCGACAACTGAACTTTCTTCTTCATCTACGTTACCCATCTTGATGTCAGCGGGGTCTTGACCGTCCATAGCCAAATATCCTCAAATGTTTGTTGATTTTAAATACTTTTTAGCTTATCTTAATGACAGAGCAATGACAAATCTCTTAAGACTGATATTCCACATCTCTATCGCTACACCGTTAGTAATAGAAATTTCACCCATCTGAGATGGATCGGAGGATTTTCAGCCGCAGATATGGCTAACTCATGTCCCAAATTTTGTAATTTACGAGCTAACTTTTGAAGGGTTTAAATTTATGATGTAAAAAAATGTATTTTTAAACTCATACTAATTCTCTATAGCAATCCTAAGTGATTTACTCGTTCTGCTCGTTACTTTCGCTTAGCCTGGTAACGCAGATCCGGAGGCTCTGCCGACATTTTCGCAGGCGAGACTCTTCAAGAGTGACATCGATTCCTAGGCTCTTAACCTCTTAACCAGTTATTGAAAATGATTTAGGATTGCTATATATCGTCTTCTTGCCAAGGGGGTTGAGCAATTACCCTAGAAGTTAGGGAAGCTCACTTTGGCTTGGGGACGCTTGGAGCGATCGCATCTACCAACAGCTTTTGACCACATCCCTCATCCCTTCTCTGCTTTTTTCTTAATCTTCTCCCGCCTTAAGTTGGTAGCCATTTGGCTTATTAAAAGAAGTTTTGGCTCAGTAACTGAGTTTTTGCGTACTCAACAATTCAACTAGCCCGATCCTGTTTAGCGCTCCAGCCTCTTTTTGAGCTAACGCATCCTTAATCCCGATCGCGTTGAGTGCAGCGCTGTTGATAAATTCGAGCGACTTTATCTGTAGGATTGCCGTGCAAGCACTCAGCAAATAATCGTTCAGCATCTTTAAGATTATGCCAATGGTAGAGTATCAAAGCTTCTTCAAATCGCGTTCTTGTGTCTAGTTTGCCGTCATAAGTCTCAGGCGGATCCGCATCGAAAACTTCAAACATCGATACCGCTTTTGATTTTCCCTTAACTTTTACGCGATCGATCAGACGGATAGCATACTGGTTAGAATCTGACAAAGACTGGAAAGTGTAGTTACTAATTAACATCGAAATTCCATATTGTTTAGTCAAGCTTTCTATCCGCGAGGCTAAATTCACGGCATCACTAATCACCGTGCTATCCATCCGGTTTTTTCCCCCAACCGTACCGAGTATTAAAGAACCTGTATTGATGCCAATACCAATCTTAATCGGCACGTATCCAGAAGCGGTGCGATGTTGATTATATTCGGTAAGACGATGCAGCATATCAATTCCTGCTTTCACTGCATTATCTGCCTCACCACTAAATAGAGCCATAATTGCATCGCCAATATATTTATCAATAAACCCCTGATTTTCGATAATGGCGGGTTCCATTTGAGACAAATAGGCATTAATAAATTTGAAATTGTCTTGAGGGTTCATACTTTCCGACAAAGTTGTGAAGTCGCGAATATCGGAAAATAGTACCGACATATCCTGTTGAACTTGGTCGCCTAATTTAACATCAAGAATGCTCTCTTTATCCAAAATTTGGAGGAATTGACGGGGGACGAAGCGCTCAAAAGCCTGATTGAGTTCGGTGAGATTATTGTAGAGACTGGCATTTTCAATGGAAATTGCTGCTTGAGCGGAAAGCAGATTTAAGAGTTCTATGCGATCGGAAGTAAAAGCCTCTGTGGTTAGATTATTTTCTAAATAGATAATTCCTGCCAGTTTACCTTGATGTTGGAGAGGGAAGCACAAAATTGATTTAGGCTTATGTACTTTGATATAGGGGGAATGAGCAAATTTAGGGTCATTAGCAGCATCGTTCAAGACTACACTTTTCTGCGTGCGAGCTACATAGTTAACAATTATATGAGAAATTAAAAGTTTATCCCCTGGTTCCCCTACAGACTGGATGGGGATTGACTGCAACACAGTCACGCCATCTTCATCCACAGAACCCTCAGCTTCAATCAGCAATTTTCCCTTCTTTTCCAGAATCAAAAAGCCCTTTTGCGCTCCGGCATTCTCGATCAGAATCTTCATCAAGGAAGCGAGTAACTTATCGAGGACAATTTCACCGGAAATCGCGAGTGATGCTTTCATCACTGTGGCTAAATCCAAAGCTGCCCCTGACTGAGAGCCAGTTGTGGTACTGGTAGTTGTCGTCGTGCGCGTGGAAGTAATATGGGGGCGCGATGATGATTGACTCAGTAGCTGCGGGTATTTTGTTTCTAAATCCTTGACCTTTGCTAACGCTCCCCAGCGAGTGTAGGCGTAATGAGCTTCACTGATGTAAGTTCGGGCAATTATTTCTTTGCCCAATGCGAGGTAAAATTTCCCGGCAAGTTCGTAAGCTAGGGCTTCTTCGTTGAGGTATTCATTCTCTTTAGCTCCGGCAATAGCCTTGTCGTAATAGTCCATTGCCTCCATATATTGACCGAGAACCCGATAGCGCTCTGCCTCCACTAAATAAAATTTATGTAGATGATTCATCGGAGCATGAGATGCCCAATATTTCATCCTTTCCTGGTTAGTGTTAATCCGATTAAGCAAAGCTTCTTTTTCAGAATTTAAAGCATTCGTAAATACGCTCAAATGAGCTAGAGAATCATAGAAATGGAAAAGCGACACAGCCATCAATGCTGTCACAGCATCTAAATACTGTTCTGCCAAAACAGCATTTTGTGCAGCTTGACGATAATCACCAAATAAATAACAGAGGATAATCTTATTTAGATATAAGTAGTGCAACTCTATTCTGTCATTTATTTCAAGGGCAAGGGGGAGTGCTAGCTCTTCATTGTAAGCATCACCACTTAATAAAGTGGGGTTCTCTTCCTGGCCCAGTAAGTTACGAACTGCCTGCAAAAATATTGAGATCCAATTAAAGGGTCTTTCCCGCCTTATTTGACTAATGGCTTTACTATAATTCGATATTTTTTGTTCTATATCAGTAAGTTGGTGACCGATAAAATATGAATGATAGCTATTTAAAAATGCCGCGTAGCCAGCATATTCAAAATCTCCCATTTCCATCCCGCTTTGATAGGAATCAATCAGAATAGGCAGTGTTTCCTTGAAATGCTTTTTCCAATGGATTATGAAGCCTCCAAACACCAGCAATGTCTTACACTTGATGTCTTTGATATCTAGCAACTCAAGTAACTTTAAACTCAATCTACCAAAACTATAACCAGAATCAATGTCTTGAACTACCCCACACAAAATTAATCCGTAACTAACATAAACAAATGCAGACCAACGTGAATTACCATATTTGATAGATAAATTCACCTGTTCGCACATCATAAGTATATACAGTGCTGGCGCAGATGTTAAAGCACTAGCAGCTATACTCGAAAAGATAAGTAGGGCTGCCTGCTTATCCGGTTCAATCATTAAAGGTAGGTTAATTAAATCTTCAATGTCTCGATTGCCAACCAATGAAGCCGTTGTTTCGAGTCCTCTTTGAACATCCCACTGGCTCGGATATTCTGGTAAGCTTATCCCTAACTGTGTCAGTGCTATAAGGCTAATTTGAATTCCTTCTTTTATTTTACTTTGTGCACCAGCGGCTTGAATTTTTACATCATAAACTTTTACTTTATCCAGCACAGTTTTAGCACGATTTAATACTTCTTCTGCCAGGTCTTCCATCTTTGGAAAGTCGCCATTGAGATATGCTGCTTCTGTGGCTTCTTCGTGTAGCGCTAAAGTTAAGTCATAGTTACTCTGCCAACTATCTACATTATTTATCAGGTTTAGTCCTGTATTCAAATAGTCAACGGCTGCCACATACGCTGTTGCAGCTTTAGCTTTTTTGCCTGCCATCAAATTTAGTTGGGCAATTTTATCTTGTTCCGCTCGATCGGTCACAAGTTCGACGCCTAAATTGAGGTGATCGACGATTTCAAATATCTCCTCTGATACGGCTTCCGGATCTGTATTCTCCAATAGTAGCCGACCAATTTGTAAGTGGACTGCTGTTTTTTGCGCTTCATCAATCAAGGCATAGCCTGCTTGTTGAACTCGATCGTGCAAAAACTTGTAATCCTGAATTAACAGTTGAGTATCTAACTCAGAGGTGGGCAAAATCAATCCAGATTGAATTGCCGTCACCAGATCGGGGAAAACTGCCTCTTTTGATTTTTCACAAACAATAGAGATAGTGGTTAAATCAAAAGAAGCCCCGACACAAGCTGCCAAGCGTAAAACTTGCTGTGTGGATTCTGGCAGTTTCTTCAAGTTGCCAATCATCAACTCCACTACATTATCAGTAATGTCCTGTGCCTCAATGTTTGAAATATCCCACACAAAGGCGTGACGCTGAAAATCAAAAGTTATTAAGTTTTCGGCGTGCAGGGTTTTCAGAAATTGATTGGCAAAGAATGGATTGCCAATTGTTTTCCGCTGAACCAGTTCTGCTAAAAGATTTACTGACTTATTGTCGCTATGCAATGTATCAGCAATTAACTGATTGATATGTTCTAATTCTAACGGTGCTAAGGTAATAAAGTTGAGAGTTGCCCCAAGATTCCGTAGCCCCTCAAGAGTCATCATCAAAGGATGAGTGGGGTTGACTTCGTTATCTCTATACGCCCCAATTAGAAATAAATATTGTGTATCCGTATCCGTCATCATCAGTTCGATTAACTTGAGCGTTGCGGAGTCTGCCCACTGCAAATCGTCCAGAAAGATGACCAAGGGATGCTCTTTTGCACAAAATGCCCGAATGAAGTTTTGGAAGACCAGATTAAAGCGATTCTGGGACTCAGTGGGGCTTAATTCCGGCACGGGGGGTTGCTTGCCTATAATTAGTTCCACTTCAGGAATCACTTCAACAATCACCTGTCCATTGGAGCTAAAAGCAGCAAGGAGTTTTTCTCGCCAAAGGTTTAGTTGTGCTTCGCTTTCCGTTAACAGTTGGCGCATCAATCCGGCGAAAGCACTGACAACGGCTGAGTAGGGAATATTGCGCTGAAACTGGTCAAATTTTCCGGAGGTGAAATAGCCGCGCTTTTGAGTGATGGGTTTATGAACTTCTGCCACCAATACTGATTTACCGATGCCGGAATAACCTGCAACTAGCATCATTTCAGTTGTGCCTTGACTCACTCGGTCAAATGCTGTTAGCAAGGTTTCAACTTCTGACTCTCTTCCGTAAAGCTTTTGGGGAATTTGAAACTTGTCGGAAATATCCTTAGAACCGAGAGGGAAATCTGCTATAGTCCCATTAGCTTGTAACTGAAAGAGACATTCTTCTAAATCAGCTTTGAGTCCCCAGGTACTTTGATATCGTTCCTCTGCCATTTTCGCCATCAGCTTCATGACAATATCCGAAACGGCTTGAGGACAAGGTTCTCCCGGTTTCCCTCTCTCCCCCTCTCCTCCTGCTAAAAGATGAGGGGGTATTGGCTGTTTGGCGATATGACAATGCACCAGTTCCAACGCATCGGTACTTTCAAAAGGTAACTGTCCCGTAAGGAGTTCGTAGAAGGTAACGCCGAGAGAGTAAAAGTCAGTGCGGTAATCTAAAGAACGATTCATTCGTCCCGTTTGCTCCGGTGACATATAGGCTAAAGTGCCTTCTAAAACATTGGGATTTTTCAGCGTAGGATTTTCGCGGGTTAATTGAGTGGAGATACCAAAGTCAATGATTTTGATAATTTCTGTTTCTGGGTTAAAGACGATGTTGGCAGGATTAATATCTTTATGAATAATATGGGCAGCGTGAATCGCGCCCAATATCTCGGCTGTTTGGATGGCTAATTTGAGGAATTTTGCGAGAGATAAAATATGCCCTGCATCTACAGAATCCTTGAATAATTGGCTTAAGGATGATGCGCCAAAATCCTCTAAGATAATGACCAGAGTTCTTTGATAAGGTTTTAAGGCATAAGATTTAACCACACCCTCTATGTTCAGATTGCGAGTGATTTCATATTCCTGCTTATATCGAGTTAGTTCAGAGGGGGTGGGGTAGTCTTGTTTCAGAACTTTGAGAATTACTGCTTTGCGATCTTGTTCTCGAATCCCTCGATAGACAACAGAATTGTCACTTTCGTAAATTTGGGCTAAAACTTTAATTCCAGGGAGTTTAATCATGTTTTGCTCTCCATCTTTGGCAGTTATGAACGTTACGGGCGATGGTCAACGATTGCTGATAGTATTCAATCACCTTGGCATAGTTGCCTAGGGAAGTGTAAACATTTCGCAGATTACCCAATGCTGCCCCATCACCTTAGCGGTCTTTAATCTCTCGGTAGATAATCAATGTCTGTTGACTAAAGTGCAATCAACCCTGGAACCCTTCTGAGTTTAGATCAAAGTTGGCTGACCGTTGTTCAATTCTAAGCGGCTGGATTTTAACCACAAAAACTTTTACCTTCTTCGATCGCGAAAAGCGCTGATCAGACACTTCGCATAAAACTCGGTGCCCGTGGCCTTACAATGAACGCCCTTGCTACATAACGCAAAGCTTACGCAGAAGCCTTCATAAAAGAAATACGGTAAGTGGGAAACTAATCGCACTTACTCCTGAGAAGGAAACGACGCGAGGGACTTCAGTCCCCGTGAATCTTAAAAAGGGGGTGGAAATGGTTGGGAGCATCTCAGCTATGAAATAAGTAGAAATACTCAGGCAAAAGCCAGATTAAGATAAGAGCAGCGATGCTTGAGAACTTGAGAGATATTGTTGCGGTTCCATTGAGCGCCCGATATTTTAATTCTACGCCCAATCTGCTTAATGGTCGATTGGGAGCATCTCAGTTTTGATTTAATGCGTGCTTTCCCCACTCGCCATCCAACACTCGCGAGAGGGGGAAAACACTGTAAAGAAATTGTTTTTTGCATTCATTGAGATGCTCTCCCCATATTTTTGCACTTTTGGCTGGAGTCTCTAATATTTTAGTGCAGCTTTATGGAGAATTTGTATAAACACTTTCCAGAGGATTGGAATTGGTAAAGTATTTAGTACAAACCTGTTGGACACGGGTACAAGTCAATGCAGCAATTCTTCTAGTTTTTGCTGGTTCCACAGATACTGATAAAGCCCTGGTTGTCCTACTAATTCTGCGTGAGTGCCACTTTGGACTATTTCTCCTTTTTCCATGACGAAAATGCGATCGGCTGTAGCAGCAGCGGACATCTGATGCGAGATGAAAATCACTGTTTTGCGATCGGTTCCTGTTGCCAAGTTATGCAGAATATCGGTAGCTGTTTGATTGTCTACGCTGGAAAGAGCGTCGTCCAAAATTAGCACGGGAGCGTCAACTAATAAGGCTCTGGCTAATGCTGTCCGCTGCCGCTGTCCGCCGGATAAGGTAATGCCGCGTTCGCCGACAACTGTTTTGTATTGCTGCGGAAAGTTGAGGATTTCGGGGTGAATTTGCGCTTGTTTGGCTGCTGATTCAACTTCGGGCTGTTCTGCTAAGGGATTGCCGTAGCGGATGTTATTCTTGATGGTAGTGCCGAACAAAAAGCTTTCTTGGGGCACGTAGGCGATCGCCCCGCGCAATTGGTTCAACTTCACTTCGGTAATATCATGCCCGTCCAAAAATAATTCACCCGGATCGATATCTAGCAAGCGCGGCAGTGCGTTAGCTAAGGTTGATTTTCCAGAGCCGATCGCCCCAACAACTGCGACTGTTTCCCCCGGTTTTATGGTAAAATTGACATTCTTGAGCGCGGGTGTATTAGCACCGGGATAAGTATAATTTAAGTTGCTGGCAGCAATTTCGCCGATTACTGGAGTTGGTATTTCAACTGCACCTGCAGCATCCTTAATTTGCGCTTCCACAGTCAGAATTGATTCGATGCGATCGACACTGACTTCTCCACGCTGGTAAGCCGTAATTGTGAAACCCAACAGCGCTGTCGGAAACACCAAACGCTCGACGTAAATCAGCAGCGCCACAAAATCGCCGATGCTAATTTCGCCCTTAGCAATTGCGCCGCCGCCAGCAGAAAGCAGCACTAACAAGCTGATGCTTGCCAAACCGCCCAGCAGTGGAAAAAGAAAGTTTCTGGTTTTTGCGAGTTCCAAATTTGCTGATAGCAATTGGGCGTTAGAATTGCGAAAGGCGCGGCGTTCGTTTTCTTCTTGAGCGTAGATTTTAATTACGGAAATGCCGCTCATATCTTCTTGAATCAAATCGCTCATTGCCGATAGTTCTTCTTGTACGGCTAATTGCTGGATGCGAAGTTTGTCGCTAAATAACTGCACCAAAACTAGCATTACAGGATAAACTGCGATCGCCAACAGCGTCAGCCGTACATCAATTCCCAGCATCACTGGCAAAGTCAAAGCATAGGCAAAAGCTGTATTCGCCAAACTCAGCACCGCAAACCCCACCAAGCGGCGAATGTTGTCTAAATCGGAAGTAGCCCGGTTAATTAAATCCCCTACTGTATTAACAGCAAAATAAGACGGTTCTAATGTTAATAAATGATTAAATATTTGCTGTTTGAGGTCAAATTCAACTTGACGGCCCACGCCAAACAGCAAAATCCGCGACACCATCCGAATTCCCCACATAATTGAGGCGAGGAGCAGAATTAGGAGCACGTAGTTGAAAACTTGGTCAAATTTAGTTGCAACTTGGAGAGTGTCAATGGCATTCCGAATCAGCAGGGGAATGTAAACGCCCACAGCATTGACAATTAATAGCGAGAAAACGCCCCAGAATGCGGGTTTCCAATGGGGGCGCATATAAGAACCGAGTTTTTGTAGTCGAGAATAACGAGCCATTATGTTAAGTCAGTTGTCAGTTGTTAGTTGTCAGTTGTCAGTTGTCAGTTGTCAGTTGTTAGTTGTCAGTTGTCAGTTGTCAGTTGTTAGTTGTTAGTTGTCAGTTGTCAGTTGTCAGTTGTTAGTTGTCAGTTGTCAGTTGTTAGTTGTTAGTTGTCAGTTGTCAGTTGGTAGGGGCGGTGCCCCGTGCCCGCCCTCTTAGTTGTCAGTTGGTAGGGGCGGTGGATGGTGCGTGCCCGTCCTCTTAGTTGTCAGTTGGTAGTTGTCAGTTGGTAGTTGTCATTAGGAAGAAGGCATGAAAGGCTTTGCTCAAGGTAAAAAGAAGCTAGAAGGAAGCTCTATCCTAAGCTAGACGATCGATCGAAGTTAAGAATTTTTTGAATGAAAATTGTGCTTTGGGATGACTGGCTATCAAAATTGGGATTGGACTTGAGACAAAAGCCGATCGCGCGAAATGACACAAACCACATTATATCCGTGGAGACACCACAGTGCCGTGTCCTGAGCCACCCGCACTCCTCGCCCGCCATCCCCAATCCGCCTCGCCCATCCCCTAGAAAGCTGGGGTGCGCTACAATCAAAAATCGATCGGCTTAGCACTCAGACTCAGAGAGTGCTAAATTTGCTATGTAAGCCAAAGGAGACAAACATGACCAAAATAGTTGCATTTAGCGACAAATCTAGGCGGGCACTAGAACGCGGGGTAAATCAACTCGCCGATGCAGTCCGCATCACCTTGGGCCCGAAAGGCCGGAACGTCCTATTAGAAAAAAAATACGGTGCTCCTCAAATCGTTAACGACGGTATCACCGTTGCTAGGGAAATCGAACTCGAAGACCCCCTGGAAAATGCCGGCGCTCGCTTAATTCAAGAAGTCGCCTCCAAAACTAAAGATATCGCAGGCGACGGCACTACAACCGCCACGGTGATCGCTCAATCTCTGATTCGCGAAGGTTTGAAGAACGTCGCAGCAGGCGCAAATCCAGTCGCCCTGCGCCGGGGTATTGACAAAACGATCGCCCATTTGGTCAAAGAAATCGAAAAATTGGCGAAACCAGTCGAAGGCGCGGCCATTGCTCAGGTCGCCACTGTCTCCGCCGGTAACGACGAAGAAGTAGGCGCGATGATCGCGCAAGCAATGGAAAAAGTCACCAAAGACGGCGTAATTACTGTTGAAGAGTCGAAATCTCTGTTAACAGAATTGGAAGTTGTCGAAGGGATGCAGTACGATCGCGGATATCTTTCGCCGTATTTTGTCACCAATAGCGATCGCATGGAAGTTGAGTATGAAAATGCTCGCATCCTGATCACCGACAAAAAAATTAACTCCATTCAAGAATTAATTCCGGTTCTCGAAAAAGTCGCCCGCACCGGTCAACCCCTGCTAATTATCGCCGAAGATATTGAAGGCGAAGCTTTGGCAACTTTGGTCATCAACAAAGCTCGTGGCGTGTTGAACGTCGCAGCTACCAAATCTCCTGGTTTTGGCGATCGACGCAAGGCTATGCTACAAGATATCGCCGTTCTGACTGGCGGTCAACTGATTTCCGAAGAAGTCGGACTCAGCATTGATACCGCAACACTAGAAATGCTCGGTACCGCCCGCAAAATTACGATCGACAAAGAAAACACGATCATTGTCGCTGGCGATGAACACAAAGCTGACGTGCAAACACGGATCGAGCAAATTCGCAAGCAACTAGCAGCGACGGATTCCGATTACGATCAAGAAAAATTGAGCGAACGCATTGCCAAACTAGCTGGCGGTATCGCTGTAATTAAAGTAGGCGCAGCTACCGAAACCGAGCTCAAAGACCGCAAACTTCGCATTGAAGATGCTCTCAACGCTACTAAAGCTGCTGTGGAAGAAGGCATCGTCGCAGGAGGCGGCACGACGCTGATTCACCTGATTACCAAAATAGATGCAATCAAAAACACTTTAGACGCTGAAGAACAAGTAGGCGCTGACTTGGTTGCGAAGGCTTTGGAAGCTCCTTTGCGTCAAATCGCTGATAATGCGGGCGTTGAAGGTTCGATCGCGATCGAGCGAGTGCGCGCGAGCGAGTTGAACATTGGCTACAATGCTCTCACCGACGTGTACGAAGATATGATTGCCGCCGGGATTATCGATCCGGCTAAGGTTGTGCGATCGGCTTTACAGAATGCCGGTTCCATTGCTGGCATGGTGTTAACCACCGAAGCTGTGATTGTCGAAAAACCCGAGAAGAAAAAAGCCGGCGGCGACATGGGCGACATGGGCGGCATGGGCGGCATGGGCGGCATGGGCGGCATGGGTGGCATGGGCGGCATGGGCGGCATGGGCGGCATGGGCATGATGTAGTCATCAGTCATTAGTCATCACTCATTAGTCATTAGTCGTGAGTTTGCGGCTAAAAACTGCCTGCTGATTGGTGGCTTTTGAGACAAAAAAGCCCTCTGTAGCGTCTGTAGGGTGCGCCTCGCGCACCTGACGCTATCGATAGACTAAGATTTTTCCCAAAAACCGCATCTCTCTCTCTTGGGCAATCTCTCCAATCTCCCCAATCTCCCAATCTCCCCCTCTCCCCAATCTCCCACTCTCCCACTCTCCCAATCTCCCCAATCTCCCAATCTCCCCCTCTCCCCATCTCCCACTCTCCCCCTCTCCCCCTCTCCCCATCTCCCTTTTCTATCCCCCTCCCTTTTCTATCCAATGCGTCTTGCTTTAAAAAAAGAACATCTGTTCTAATTAAGTTATATTCATAAAAATACTATTTCCTAAAAATTATTGTATCCTAGAGGGTTGCGCCGAAAATTGCACCGGGAACCGCAAATATAAAGTATGCAAAAATATTTGAGTGAGTTAAACTAATTTTAGGAAAAATTTAAAGCTTTACTTGCAAGCGATCGCAAAATACCCATGCAGGAAGTTATCAACTCGTTACAGTCTTTTTTCTCTAACTCTGTTGATGCTTTCCTAGAGTGCGATCGACAGCAAAACTACCTATACATCAATCCCGTTGCTGCTGCTTGGATGGGATTGGAGCCTGCTGAAATAGTCAACAAAACTAACCAAGAATTATTGCAATTATATCCCAATAATTCTGCTCTCAAAAACATAATCTCGCAGATTGATTCCTGCCTGCAACAAGTATTTATCACAGGGGAAAAAAAGCTGGCCATTCACGAGGTGAGGGCGGCAGACGGCGGAATTAAAATTTACGAAACGGCTTACACGCCAGCGGTGGATGCCTCTAGCAACCAGATGCGGGTTTTGGGTGTCGGTAGGGATATCACCAGGCACTACCGCTGGCAGCAAGAGAAAACTCAGCAGTTGCGCCGATCGAATCATTTACTGTGGTTGAATGCAGCTAACAGTCCCCTGGCAATGGTAGGCTGGGATGAAAATTTTCGGATCGTTCAGTGGTCGAAACGCGCCCAAGAAATCTTTGGCTGGACATCGGATGATATGCTGGGCAAGCAATTTGGCGATTTGGATTTGGTTTGCGAGGAAGATCGAGAGGCTGTAAGTGCGATCGAACTAGAACTAGCCTCTGGGAATGGCAATATTTCCATCAATCAAAATAAAACTAAAAGCGGACAAGTTATTTGGTGTCGCTGGTTCAACTCAATTATTCGCAGCGGCGACTCTTTTACCGTACTTTCTTTGGTGGAAGACATCACAGATCGCAAACGGTTGGAAGCAGAAAAAGCCCAAGCTTCTCGCCTCACAGCAATGGTAGCCGATGTCGGTATTGCCCTCACCAAACACCCTCAAGATATCCTGCTTCCTTGCTGCGACGCAATGGTGCGAAATATTGATGTCGCCTCCGCTGAAATTTGGACTTTAAACTCTCAATCCAATATTTGGGAGTTGCAAGCAGCCTCTGGAATCTACAGCCGCACAGGCGATCGGGCTAGCTTTATTGCAAGTAAGGTTAACTCGATCGCCCAACAGCAAAAACCGCAATTTGACTGCGGATTTGAACTGAAGAATTTTGGACTTCCAGAAGAAAAATCCGAAGCAACAGGGTTATTCAGTTCCGAATTAGCAATTATGAACAGCCGCCAAAATCCGGCAAATTGCCAAATTCCCCAGCAGATTTTTACCTTCGCCGGCTACCCCTTAATAGTCGAAGAAAGGCTGGTGGGAGTCATGGTAATTATCAGTTTCAAGCCGCTGACAGCACCATTTCAAGAAACTTTAGCATCCGTTGCCGATGTCATAGCTTTAGGCATCGAACGCAAGCGCGCAGAAGCTGAATTAAAATCCGCTAAAGGGTTCCTCAATTCCGTAGTAGAAAATCTGCCCGTGGGAGTTTTTGCTAAAGATGCTTCTTCGCTAAAATTTGTGCTGTGGAATAAGGCCGGGGAAGCGATCGCAGGTGTTACCTCTCAAGAGGCGATCGGCAAAAATGACTACGATATTTATCCCAAAGAACAAGCTGATGTTTTTGCGGCTCAAGATAGGGAAATATTGACAGCTCATCGCAACCAATCTACGGTTAAAGAAATAGCCGAAGAGCCGATCCAAACTCGCCACAAAGGTATGAGAATACTGCACACCCGCAAAGTGCCAATTCTCGACGCTCAGGGGCATCCTCAGTACGTGTTGGGTATTACAGAAGATATTACTGAACGCAGGCAGGTAGACGAAAGCGTGCGCCTCTATGACCAAATAGTGGAGAATATGCAGATTGGTTTGTACGTCTATCATTTGGAAGATATAGAGGATGATAGTACATTAAGGGCGATCGCCTCCAATCCCGCTGCTACCAGGTTTACGGGGTTAGAAATGGCCGACGTTTTGGGCATGACAATTGACGAAATTTTTCCTCATTTGCGATCGAAAAATATTCCCCAAGCATTTGCTTCGGTAATTATCGGCCAAAAAGCCGTAGAAGTTGAAGATATTGACTGCGATGAATCCGGCAAAATAACTCGCGCTTTTTCTATTAAAGCTTTTCCATTACCTAACAACTGCGTCGGCGTTGCTTTTGAAAATATTACAACTCGCAAGTGCCTCGAATTAGAACTACAAATAGCTTTAACACAAACTGAACGTTCCGAAGAACTGCTTCGCACAGTAATAGACACAACCAGTGACTGGATTTTTGCCAAAAACAAAGAATTTCGCTATATCTTAGCCAACAAAAGTTTAGCTCAATCTATCGGCAAAACAGTCGAAGAAATTATTGGAAAATCCGATTTAGATTTAGGATTTTCAGAAGAGCTAGTATTTGGGAATTCCGCACAAAATATCCGAGGATTCCGCACAGACGACTCTGCTGCACTAGCTGGCGAAATCATCCACAATCCCTGCGATGCGGCAACTGTTGCTGATGGTTCAGTACATATTTTAGACACCCAAAAAGTCCCTCTGCGCGACGCAGAAGGTAATATATTTGCAGTTCTAGGTTTCACTCACGACATTACAGAACGCTATGAATCGGAAGCAGCTTTGCGTAGAAGTGAATCAAGATTTCGATCTTTAGTAGCTAATATTCCCGGAGTTGTTTATCGCTGGGAATGCGATTTTTCTACAAGTTTTATTAGCGATGCCGTTTACTTGCTTTCGGGCTACCCGGCTGCGGATTTTCTTTTGCCTTTGGAGATGGGAAGCCGGACTTTTGCTAGTATTATTTACCCGGAAGATTTGGCAAAAGTAGAAGCAACAATTTGGCAATCAATAGAAAGCAAACAGTCTTATAATTTGGAATACCGCTTGTTAGCAGCAGATGGCACCGTTAAATGGGTGTGGGATAAAGGTTCTCCCGTGTTCGACGCAGATGGGAGCGTTTTCTGTTTGGACGGGGTGATTTTGGATATTAGCGATCGCTATTACGCCCAAGAAGCATTGCGCCAAAAAACTTCCGAGTTAGAAGCTGTTTTTCTGGCCCTGCCCGATTTGTATTTCCGCCTCAATACTGACGGCATTATTTTGGATTACTTATCAGGAAATTCAGCGGATTTGTACCTAAATTCTGAGTATTTTATGGGCAAACGAATGGCAGATATATTGCCGGCTACCGTCGCCAGCCAGTTCAATCTGGCAATGCTTGAGGTTTCCGAAAACGGAACACCGGTTGATCTAGAGTATTCCCTACCCATGCCGGCAGGAGAAGAAACTTATGAAGCTAGATTGCTACCTCTTAACTCCAATCAGGCGATCGTTATTGCTCGCAATATTACTAAGCGCAAACAAGCCGAATCTCAATTAAAAGATAAAAATACCCAATTAGAGCAAACATTGAAACAATTAGGAAAAACTCAAGCTCAACTAATTCATGCGGAAAAAATGTCTAGTTTGGGACAGCTAGTCGCGGGAATTGCTCACGAAATTAATAATCCTGTCAGTTTTATTTACGGTAATATTATTCACGCGAGCCTGTATGCGAATAATTTGCTACAATTGTGTAGTTTGTATCAAGAACATTACCCGGAACCTGTTGCTGCGATCGCGAATTTGGCTGAAGAAATAGAAATCGAATTTATGAAAGAGGATTTTCCGCCCCTGCTGACTTCTATTCAAACTGGAGCCGATCGCATTCGTGAAATTGTTCTGTCTTTACGCAACTTTGCCCGCCTGGAAGAATCCGATATTAAGCGTGTTGATATTCACGAAGGAATTGACAGCGCGCTATTAATTTTGCAACACAAATTTAAAGAAAATGGTAGAAATCGCCCGATTGAAATAATTAAAGAATATGGGACGCTGCCACAAGTAGAATGCTACGCCGGACAGTTAAATCAAGTGTTTATGAATATATTAAGTAATGCCATTGATGCTTTGGCAAGTGTGAGAAATAGAAAGTGGGAATTGCCTAGTCCAACGGATGTCCAACGGCAAAATTCTACGAATTTACCTTTGGATTGTGACGCATTACCTTTGATTCGGATTCGCACGGAGGTTTTGGAGAACAATTGGGTGGCGATCGCCATTTCAGATAACGGCGCGGGAATGGCAGAGTCTGTAAAATCTCGGATATTTGACCCGTTTTTTACGAATAAACCAGTAGGTAAAGGTACTGGTTTGGGATTGTCTATCTCTTATCAGATTGTGGTGGAAAGACACAGGGGCGCGCTGCGCTGCATTTCGGCGCCTGGTGAGGGAACTGAATTTGCGATCGAGATTCCCATGCGGCAAAGATAATACGATTTTAGATTTTAGATTTTAGAATTGGGAATTGGTGATTGAATAGTCGTAGGGTGTGTCGTTATACAAAATCCCTAAAAAATATCGACAATTGAGCGATCGACGCACCCGAAAAACTGGGTCATTGTCAATAAACACAACTTTTAACGATACATCTTACGAATACTCCAAATACTGTTGCATGAAATTTCAGAAATGCTATGAATTATTAGTTATACTGAAAAAAATGATAGCCTAATTAAAAACACTAAAAGTTGGGGATATTCACATGGCATACAAAGGCATAAAAAATACTTCGAGTGTATTTCAAAAACCCATTAAAGATGATGATGATGATTCCTACGTTGATTATTTTTATGACCATCCGGGGGCGCTGCCGGGGACTCTAGACTTAGAACCGGATGCGCCGCCTCCAGACATTGTATTAATTGACTATTGCGAAACCAAAGCTACTCGCCCCAAAAAATTGTTAAATCCTCAAGAAGCTGCTGCCTATTTAGATACAAAATCTGTTTCTTGGGTTGATATGTTGGGATTGGGCAACAAAGAAACTTGGCGACAAATGAGCGATGTTTTTAATTTGCACGTAATGGCTCAGGAAGATGTAGTAAATATTCCCCAACGCCCGAAAGTTGTAGACTATGAAGAACACCTTTTAATTATTGCCTGGATGGTGATGATTAAGCCTAATTCAGATAATTTTCATAAAGAACAAGTTAGTTTCATTTTGGGCAAACATTACCTGCTAAGTGTTCAGGAAGAACCGGACTATGATTGTTTCGATCCGGTGCGCGAGCGAATTCGCAAAGGACAAGGAGCTATTCGCAAGCACGGAGCAGATTATCTTGCTTATACTCTGTTGGATTCGATTATAGATGGATTTTTCCCCGTATTAGAACTTTACGGAGAGCGGATTGAAGAATTAGAGGATGAAGTGGTGGTGAACCCCAATCGCCAAACCCTGGAAAAAATCTATAAAATTCGGCGAGAATTGCTGACGCTGCGCCGCGCCATTTGGCCGCAGCGGGATGCAATTAATGTTTTGATTCGAGATAGCAGCGATTTGATTACTCCAGAGGTGCGAATTTACTTGCGTGACTGTTACGATCACACGGTGCAGGTGATGGATATGGTGGAAACCTATCGAGAGTTATCGTCGGGTTTGATGGATGTTTATCTGTCTTCGGTTGGCAATAAGATGAATGAAATCATGAAATTGCTAACGGTGATTTCGAGTATTTTTATTCCGTTAACTTTTGTGGCGGGAGTATACGGGATGAATTTCAATACAGAAAAATCGCCTTTGAATATGCCGGAACTGAACTGGTATTTTGGCTATCCGCTTTGTTGGGCGTTGATGGTGGCGATCGCGTCTAGTTTAGTTTACTTCTTTTGGCGGCGCGGCTGGTTTGAAAATTTTTCTACTATTAAAGATGACTGAAATCTAAAATCCTCAATTGATTGACGAACGATCGCGTACAATAAGTCTGGGGAAAAAAGTAGGCGCAGGCGGTTGCGGATTGGCGAAAGCTGGTCTGAGGAAAGTCCGGGCTCCCGAAAAACCAAACTTGCTGGGTAACGCCCAGTGCGAGCGATCGTGAGGATAGTGCCACAGAAAGATACCGCCCCCCGATTTGAGATTAGAGATTAGAGATTGCATCAAAAATCGATGGTCAAAAATTGCAAGTTGTTAGGGGGTAAGGGTGCAAAGGTGCGGTAAGAGCGCACCAGCAGCATCGAGAGGTGCTGGCTAGGTAAACCCCGGTTGGGAGCAAGGTCGGAGGGACTATGGTTGGTTTTTTACCAGTTCCGTTTTTTGGTACCGCTTGAGGCGTTTGGTAACAAACGTCCCAGATAGATAACTGCCATCGAAAAGTGCTTGCATTTGAGAGAACAGAACCCGGCTTATGTCCGACTTTTTTCCCTCCAAAAATCCCAGAGTGGGAGAGTAGGAAAATTTTTATATATTATTTTTAGAATCAAGTGAGATATAGCAATTCGATCGCGTTATGAGGTATGCGGGCTGCTTCCTGTGCCCGCGAGGCTGATGCGCGACAGATAGCCTCATGTTACCGAGACTCGGCTATAGATTTCCAATTCCCAATTCCCAATTCCCAATTCCCCATTGCCAATTCCCAATTCCCAATTCCCTGTTTGCCCAATTCCCTGTTTGCCCAATTCGCTATGAATATGCTTTATCCTGGTCGCCAAAAGCAACTTGAAACATTAATTGAAAAGTTGGGACTGTCGAAGGATGCTTCGATCAAATGGCATCTCGTCGATTTAGCTTTGACTCATGCGAGTGCGTCTGCTAAGGCAAATTACGAGCAGCTAGAGTTTGTCGGTGATGCTGTGGTGCGACTGGCTGCGTCTGAATTGTTATTTGAGATTTATCCTGACTGTACGGTGGGGGAATTTGCGGCTATTCGATCGATCTTGGTGAGCGATCGCATTTTGGCTAAAATCGCTGAAAGTTACGGGTTCGATCGCTATTTAATTGTTTCCAGCAGCGCCGCCGCCGACAAAACAGGTGCTGTTCCCAGACTGGCCGATTCTTTGGAAGCCTTACTCGCCGCGCTTTATTTGAGCGCCCAGACGTTAGAATTAATTCGCCCTTGGTTAGACGGTCACTTTCAACGCCTAGCGGCGGAAATTCGCAGCGATCCGGCCAGACAAAATTACAAAGCTGCTCTTCAAGAGTTGACTCAAGGCAAATATAAAACTTTACCCAAGTATACCGTGGAAGAAACCGGAACTGTCCAGGGCGGCGAGGATCGTTTTACGGCCAAAGTTAGCATTCAGGGAGAGTTGGTAGCAGAGGGAAAAGGTCGATCGATCAAAGCAGCAGAACAAGCTGCGGCTCGCTCCGCTTTCAATAAATTAGTCAGTTGTTAGTTGTTAGTTGATAGTTGATAGGGGCGGTGGATGGTGCGTGCCCGCCCTCTTAGTGGTTAGTAGTTAGTTGTTAGTTGTCATACCAAATCAGGGTTTTGGATACCTTTTATGAACCAGTCGGCGTAGGCTGACTTTGTTTGTATAGACGCGGTTTCAACCGCCGAATCATCAAGGGATATGTTACCCAAATTTAGTAGTCAGTAGTCAGCAGTCAGTAGTCCTTAGTCAGCAGTCATTAGTTAGTAGTTAGTATTCATTGGGCAGTGGAAGTTTTACTATTAAATAACACCAAATAAATGAGAAATTATGCTATAATTGCTGTGCGATTTTTAAAATTTATTATTAATGAAAATCGGAATAGCTGTATTGGGTGCGGGCCGCTGGGGAGTTAATCTCATTCGCAACTTTATCGAACATCCCAACAGTCAAGTTTTAGCGGTGGTAGATCCGAATCTAGATTCATTGATGGCTGTCCAAAAACAGTTTAATTTTAATGAGTCCGTGATTCTAGCTACCGATTGGTCGCAAGTGCAAGAATTGCCGGGACTGGATGCTGTGGCGATCGCCACTCCAGCTTCCACACACTACACCCTCGCAGCCACAGCCTTGCAAAAAGGCTACCACGTCTTAGTAGAAAAACCCCTCGCCATCAATCTCAGTGAAGCAATAAAACTGTGCCAATTAGCCGAAAAACAGCAGCGGCAACTCTTCGTTGACCACACTTATCTGTTTCATCCAGCAGTCGATCGCGGCCAAAGAATAATTCAACAGCATCAACTCGGAAAATTGCGCTACGGTTACGCTCAGCGTACTCATTATGAACCAGTGCGGCACGATGTTGATGCCCTTTGGGATTTGGCCATTCACGATATTGCTATTTTCAACACTTGGCTCCAACAAACTCCTATTCAAGTCACAGCAACGGGCACTGTATTTCCGAAGTCACAAGTCACAAGTCAGAGGGAAGAAGCAATAAATCCTTCAGAAAAACTAGCAGATTTAGTTTGGGTAACGCTCACCTATCCTGACGGATTTCAAGCACTTATTCACCTGTGCTGGCTGAATCCCGACAAACAGCGGCGCTTAAGCGTTGTTGGTAGTTTGGGAACCTTGATTTTTGATGAAATGTCACCGGAAAGTATGCTGATGTTGCAGCACGCTAGTTCAAATCGGCGGGGGGAAGAGCATAATGTTTGCGAAAGTGCGATCGCCCCAGGGCCCACTACTAAGATCCAAAGTCGCGAAATATTAAGTTTAGAACAAGTAGAACCGCTGCGGCGAGTGTGCGATCGCTTCCTCACCTCCGTGCAAACAAATACGCCTTGTCCTACCTCTTCCGGCGATGCTTCCGTCGAATTAATCCGCATTCTCAGCGCTTTGAGCAAATCTTTGGAACTCGGCGGACAGCCCCTGATACCATTTTAGATTTTAGATTCTTCGATTTCCTAAGCAAACAAGCTTTAGATGAAAGAGGCTGAGCCTCGTAACGAGCAGTTGAATTGTCATTCCTCATAGTATTCACCCGAAATGATATACCTCCTAATTTTTTAAATTTCCATTTTCTGTTACCAAATCCTGGCTGTTAAAATAAAAACTTGACTGATGGTTTACAGGCAAAGAAATCATCACCGAAGTACCTTGATCCACACCCGCGCTCTGCAGAGTAATGCGGCCGATCATAGATTCCATTATTCTTCGGGAAATAGCCAAACCCAAACCATTTCCGCCAAACTTGCGAGTTGTGGAACCATCAGCCATCACAAAAGGCTGAAACAATTTTTGCTGCTGTTCGGGATCTATACCAATTCCAGTATCTTTAATTGTCACCACTACCCAATCGTTTTTACTGCTACTATTACCGATCGCACTTTCCGGTACACTACCGTTAAAACCACCTGAATGATTACTCGATTCTAACCGCACAGATATAGTAATACTGCCCGACTCGGTAAACTTAACAGCATTGCTCAAAACGTGTATAAACACCTGTTTTAGCTTCTCTGGATCGGCATGAACAATAATCGGATCGTGAGGTTCTGGCAAGCTTAAATTCAAACCTTTTTCTTTAATTAGAAGTGCTTGCAAATCAATTGCATCTTCAAGTACCTGAGTAATATCAACTACTTCTAACATCAGGGAGAACGTGCCGGATTCTATTTTAGCAATGTCTAAAATATCATTAATAATATTCAGCAATTGCATTGACGAGTCGTGGGCGCGCTGCAAAAACTCCATTTCTTCATCTCGGTCATCGCAGTAGCCGTCTCGCACAATTTGAATAAAACCAATAATCCCGTTGAGCGGCGTTCTCAGTTCGTGAGAAATATTGCCCAAAAATTCGTTTTTTAACTGATTGGCAACTTGCGCTTCCTTGGTTGCGACTGCCGATTCTCTGGCCGATTCTCTCAGGCTCTCCACCATACTGTTGAGTGCTTCTGATAGTTGATTGAATTCCCGAATTTGGAAATTTTGGGGCACTGCCTGCGGCGCTTCTGTATCCACTGTCAGCGCGTAGTCTCTCAGTTGTTCCAAGGGACGCGCCAAGTCGCGAGACAGGTATAAAGTCGCGACGATGCTAGCCGCAACTAAACCGATGATTAAGTTAAATAAAACTTGCTGAATTTCTTCTAAGCCTGAGAGAGCGTAATCTAAGCGAGAGACAGCTAAAATAATCCATTTAGTGTTCTCTTTTTTACTTAAAGGGCTGGGGATGGCAGCGTATCCTGCTAGCAATTCTACGCCATTTCTTTCAAAGGAAAATAGGTGGAGAAAAGCTTGTCCGCCGGCGATCGCCCTTCTGACAATACTTTTTAGTCGATCGGCATCTGCCTCCGCGGCAATATTGCGGCCGACGCGGTTGATATTCGGGTGCGCCAAAATTGTCCCGTCTTGGTTGATCGCCACCGTATAGCCGGCTAGAGAACCCTTGGGAGCGCTCGTTTGCACCGGCAGAGCCGACTGCAAACTCAAAGCATAACTCAACTTTCGGCTGTTGCCGCGACCAATGTAAACAGGAGCGCTCAACACCAAACTGACTCGGCTGTCGCGGGCTTCTTTACCCGTACCTGAAAAATCTTCCTCACCCAAAGTCATCTTGTCGCCGTTTGCTCTCGGCTTTTGTTGATTCGGCCACAACAGACTGATGTAAACGTTTTTGTCGTCCTGCAGCGTTTGCTGCAGCAGCACTCGCGGCCAAAAATTGGTAGGTAGCGCCTGAATCGGCTGTTGCCCGCAAGTGCTCGCCATCACTTGATTTGTCTGTAAATTAGTCAATTGCAAGCAATCAACCTGAACTGGCAACCGCTGCCCTAATTGCGCGATAAACTTTTGATAATCCTTTGGCTCTACAGACTGCAACATCGAATTTTCCGAAGCGCCGATTAGATTCGATTTCAGCGATTTCGCCCACTGTTCAATTGTTTCGGCTTTTCTGCCTGCACTTTCTGTCAAGTTTTGGCGAGCGGTTTCCAGAAGCGTCGAGCGTGCCTTGCGATAGGTAACATACTCCCCCACCAGTAGAACAGGCACGCTGAGCAACAAAATCCGCGACAGTAAAATACGGCGAAAGGAGGACTGACCTAGCTTAACCATAGGACATTTCTAAATTAAGGTGCGACGCTCAACAGCGCTCGTAGTGCAATAAGCCAGATTAAAAGTGCGAATCTGCCTAGGGCAATCTGCTGACGGGACAACACAGCTTCAGAACAACATTTAAACACAATTATAGAAGCCACTGTATTAATGTCGATACTAAGTGTGCCCACTTAAAGATGCTCAGCAATTTGTTTGGCAGATGCCTGTGATTTCAGTCACACTTCCCTGTTGAATTTTCCGATCGACTTGCACCCGATCGCCCAGGCAAAATTTTTCAGGCGAGAAAAAGCGCGATCGCTGACAGAGCGCTGTTGGTTGAAGGTAGAATCCCACGGATCTGCTCGCCAGGCCGAAGTTAATAGGCCAAAAGTTTTGTTTCCGGCTAGTGTATGGAGAGAATTCTGGATCGATCGTTCGCACTTTTTGTTTCCGAATGCCGTCTGGCGACGGGCTCCCGGAGCAGAGATGGGATCGGCCTCGAATCGGGGATTCGAGATTCTGCACCCTGTGAATTTTTTTTGGCACCTCCGATCGAGCCGGTGACAACAATTCGCCTGTCAAACAAAAAGAATGAGACGATCGAGTTGCCCATCGACTCTCACAACCAGCAGGTGGCGAACATTTACCCAAACAGTACACCCGCGCCCGGTAAATTTGCAGTCTCGGCAATAGTCTCCATAACTTAATCGATGAAAAAAAACTCTAGCAACTATACGTATTATTACACAAACAACCATCCCAGATATCATCACACTTATTTGATATCTCCCCTTCTAGAAATGCTGGCGACACTTCAGGAAGCCAGCCAGACAAAACTCCGAGTTTTGGATCTCGGCTGCGGCAATGGCAGCCTCAGTCACGTCATCGCACAGCACGGCTGCGAAGTTGTCGGCGTTGACTCTTCTGCACCCGGAATTGCCATCTCCAGTCAAAGTTTCCCCGAGTGTCAGTTTATCCAAGCCGATATTTACGAGCTTCCCGATACCAATATGCTGCACTCATTCGATATTGTCTTAGCCGTTGAAGTAATCGAACACTTACTTTATCCAAAAGAACTGGCAAAAAATGCCCAAAAATGCCTCAAACCCGGAGGAAGGCTAATTCTTTCCACACCCTATCACGGCTATTTAAAAAACCTAGCCTTAGCTGTGACAGGCAAACTAGACAAACATTTTACCGTACTTTGGGATAACGGTAACATTAAATTCTTTTCAGTAGAAACCCTCACCAAATTATTGACCAAGGAAGGATACACCAATATTCAATTTAAATTCGCAGGTCGGTGTCCCTATCTTTGGAAATCAATGTTGTGCTCTAGTAAAACATCAGAAAAACCTGAATAATTATAATTTTTTGTCGGTGAGTGGGAGAATTGGTGTTTTGCTATAAAACACGCAAGAGCTACCTCTAACCACAACAAGACAATGCTTTTTATCAAGCCCCAGATGCCCCCAAGGCCTTCGGGAAGAAAACACCAATGACCGATGACCCATGACCGATGACCGATGAATAATTAATCCCCTTTGCAATTCTTATTTTTTCCCAGACTTTTCCCTAAACATTCCACAGCGTTTCCACAGGCAAGTCCGAGGTTTTCCACAGATTTGAAAAAGTTTTCCACAGAAATTAACGGCACGGTCGGATCTTGCTGCGGAATTGGGGATTTTGTTAACCTGCCGCCAAATCCCTCAGAAAACTTCCCACACATAAAGATATGTAACAAAAAAAGCCCTGAAAGGCTTATTTATTGGTAAATATTTTTTTTACATAAAGGAGTTTGTAATATTTCGCAACATTGACAAACCCGCCTCCTGATACGCACAATGATGCGACCGACCTAAAAAAAAAGCGCTCTAATTTCGGCTGTGTCTGCACCTGTATCCAGCCGAAAGGGGGGTTCTATTTTCAATTTATTAGCGAGACTAAAAAAATGATGAACCCGACAGTCAGTATTTTTGCCGAAATTCCCGAAACGCTGCACGATTCTCTTAAAATTTATCTGGAAACTCACCCCGAATGGGATCTAGACAGAGTATTCTCGGCGTCTCTGTCGCTGTTTTTGTTGCAGAATGCCGATAGCGGTACACCGGAAGCTTCGCGCAGTTATCGCCAAGCTGCGAGAGTTTATCTCGAAACTCTGTTTCAGTCCCCTCAAGACTTGCACAGCAATAATGTAACTCCGTCTTCGTGAAGGAGAGAGGGCTCGATTCGGCTTGCTTCGGCTATGTTATTCGGATAAGTCGCTCGGAGGGTAAAGATGGGAAGATGGGGGTACGGGGAGACGGGGAGAGTTTAATCGACAACCTTCGAGAAAAATGCTTGAGAAATGCGGGACAGCTTACCGATTCCCGATTCCCGATTCCCGATTCCCGATTCTCGATTCGCTAATCTGCAAGGGTTTAAAATCTTTGCCGGGGCTGTATTTGTGCAGCAACTACCTTGGAGGCGTGGCTTTGGGAGATTGCGTCCGCAGGGGTTTTGAGCGGGCGCAAGAAGTGGGCGAGTATTTGCAGCAATCAGATTAGTTCGTGCGTGCGGAATGCGAGTCCGCACTACGAACCGTTTTTATAACGAGTAGATCGATCGAACACCAGCGGAATTAGAACTCGTGCACCCGCCCCTAGAGCTTTGTGCCGAATGTTGTTAGGTTGTGGGTTCAAACTTGTAACCCACCCGCCGGACAGTTTGAATCATCGAAATTTGATTGGTATCTGGCTCAATTTTGCGGCGAATTTGACCGATATGGACATCCACCACGCGCTCGGCTCCTACATATTCGTAGTGCCACACTTCTTGCAGCAATTCCGCTCGCCTCCACACGCGACCGGGTTTGCTGGCCAAACAGTACAGCAAGTCGAATTCTAAAGCAGTCAAAGCCACTATTTGATTGTTGAGAATCACTTCGCGGCGGACTGGATCTATTAGTAGCTCCCCAAAGGTAAGACTTTGTTGCTCAGTGACAGTAACTGTGCGTTTGCGCCTCAAAATTGCTTCAACGCGAGCTCCTATCTCCACAAGACTAAAAGGTTTAGTAATGTAGTCGTCAGCACCTTCGGCAAACCCTTTCATTTTGTCAGCTTCATCGTTTCGGGCAGTCAGCATCAACACAAACACGCCCGTCCGTCTTTGCATTTCTTGACACAGTTTGTAGCCAGTAGTATCGGGTAAATTTACATCTAGAACTACTAAGTCAGGATTGAGTTGCTCAAATAATTCCAGACCTGTCTGACCGTCCTCGCCAGATTCAACTTGATAACCTTGCTGGCTTAAAAAACGGTGAATTAAATTTCGGATTGCTGGGTCGTCATCAACCACAAGGATTTTTACAGGGGCCATGACCACAACTTTAATTGAAGAATTAGGTAAGAATATTCAGCCATAATAATAGAAAACTGGATACAAATCTAGAAAAAATTGAGCTTTTAAGAGTTATAGCCGTATTTATAACCTACGCAAAATTTCTGGCAATAAATCTCCGGGAACTTTGGATAAGGCTAAATTTTGGCCGGCAAGCCCACATTCGCTATAGAAAGCTCGAATCGTTTTAACAATATAGCTTAATGCTGTTTGCCGGCAATCATCAGCGGCTTGGGAATTGGCTGGGGGTTGCAGGTTGAGTTTATCTCCATATATTAACCCTTTGTCGTTAAGATGCTGTCCCCATTCGGCACACACTTGCAACAGGTGGTGCAGTGCTGCATCTAAATGGCTGGTTTGTGCGGCTTTGTTTAGGGCCAAATCTGGGGCTGTGGCTAGTTGATAGTGGGCTAGTCCGAGATTGTTGCGGGCGGCAAGAGTGTCAAAGGTGAGTTGGGCTCGATCGAGTTTTCGGGCGATATCCAAGGCGGCTTCGTAGGCGGTAATCGCCTGCTGCAATGAGTCGATGCGGGCTTGTTTCTGCTGGAACTGGTTCGCCAAATGCCAGTAAGCCGTAGCGAGATTGTTGTAGGTGGCGGCTGCGGCTGCTGGTACCAATTCTCGGGTGCGGTATTTCAAGGCTTCGCGGTAGGCCTCAATCGCCCTGACTAATAAAAGTTCTGAGGGTTCGTGCTGGGCGAGGTTCCAGCAGGCGGTACCGAGGTTGTTTTGCACTCCGGCATAGTTGAGGGGTTCTCGTTCTGGACTGTAGCAGGAGAGGGCTTGGGTGTAAGCTGCGATCGCGCTTTTGAGATAGACGATGGGTTCACCGTCTTGGGCTAAATGCCAGTATGCTGTCGCCAAATTATTCTGAGCCGCAGCGCACTGCTGGGGCTCCGTCGCGGGGTCTAGATCCAGCAGCGCTTGTTGGTAAGCTGCAACTGCTTGCTGCAAGTTCTGCGTCTTGTCTTGATAGCGGGCTAAATCTGCTAAGGCGATGCCCAAATTTTTGTTTAATCTGACACGGGTTTGAGGTGTGCTCTCGGCATCTGTGCGGTTCAAACCTTCAATGTAGAGGGCGATGCTGCGTTCGAGGCAGGATACCGGATCGGGGACTTCCACACCGTCGGTGCGATCGCGCGACAGCATCCAGTAAAAAGTGCCGAGATCGTTGATCAAATCGTCCATCGGCGGTAAGCTGTTGGACTCCTCGGCGTATTGAGTTAAATTTTGTGTCAATTGGGCGATCAGCCGCGCGCATTCCTCAGTTGGTGGTTGATTTTGCTGCGAGCCCGCGTCGAGTTCGAGGTATGCAATCACTTGCTCGATCGCGCGAATGGCGATTGTCAAGTTTTGTGGCGAAGACTCTCCGCCCAGAATCCGATCGCGGTAGTAATTCCCCAAACTGTGATAAGCCAAAGCCAAGGCTTCGGAACAGCACTGATGTTCTTGCAGCAATTCGATGTATTGCAAGGTTTGCAGCGGCAGAAAATTGTCCTCCGATGCGGCATCACCCTCTGCTTCCAACTCATCCTCCGAGGCCGTCGCTAGCACCAAATCCGCCAGTTCGACAGATTTAGCATCTGGCGCTGGGAATGATGCGGAATCGGGAATTGAGGATTGTTCGGACTCTGGCGATCTTAAAAGTTGGTCGCCGGAGTCTCCGTTGTCCCGCAAGTTGCCCAAGTTTTCGGAGTTCCCGAAGTCCTCGGAGCGGCCGAAGTCTTGCTTGGCTGGAGTCGGTTCGCCTTCAAACTCAAATACTCCGGTTCGCCACTGCCAAAATTCCGGGGCCGATTGCTCGATCGAACTCAGCCAGGGGCGCGACACCCACAGCAACAAAGTAGACTCGCACATTTGCAGGTGTGCTTCGATGTCCCTCAAATAGCTCAGGAACGACCACTGCACGGCTGCTGAATGCCTGGTCAGGTGTTCTGCCCCCAAAATTTGAAATCCCGGCAAAGGGCTGTAGATGCCCATATTTTGGGGCGGTGGGTGTTTGGTCAGCCACGCGGCTAGCGAGCCCCAAGGATTGGGATCGTTCAAGTCGAGTTCCAAACTGACAAATCGGGGATAGTCGATCGGGGAGCGAGGATTGGAGCCTGCGCTTTCTGCGGTTAATTCTGCCTGCAAGCGAGCTGCCAGACAGTCCCGCAAGCACAAGTCGTCGCAGGCGGCAATAAAAATTTGACGGCGTAAGTTGAGGTCGATCGCCTGTTTCAAGCGTTGGTATATCTGCTTGTTCGAGCTAGAAACTTTTTGGGAAGGAATAGACATCACGGTCAGCCGATTTTAGATTTTAGATTTTAGATTTTAGATTTTGGATTTTAGATTGTAGATTTTGGATTTTAGAGTTGAGAGTTAAAAACTCGATCGCTCATAACTCGCAACTAAGCCCCGAAGGCCGTCAATCGCACCGATGATGACCAAAGGATTGTAGATTTTCAATTGACAATTTTATGTTTGTGACGAACTCGTCTGATTAATTGCAACCCAAGTCCCTGAAGCCGACAGCAGAGAGTAAAAACCCAAATTTCTGTTTGTCTTATTTAGCTTTCGAGCTCGCTCGGTACGCTTCAGGATTGTCACAACTACCTGCTTTGTATTGAAACACAAAAACCATGTTGACCTTGGTTGGAAAACATGGTTTGCTGAAGAATTATTTTAAATTGTGATTTGAAGCAGCTTTGAGTGTCAGGGCAGTTTTCAGACTGAGGCCGCCACAAACACCAAACCGGCCACTAACATAGCTGCTGCAATACCCATGATGATGTAGTTGCGTTGCTGATTTTTGTTGGGAGGTACGGCTTCATACACCTTCGGCTCTTTAGCAAAGTTGTTCAGGCGTCCATCGTCATCTTTGATGTAAGGCATCAGTCACAATCCTTAATATTTTTGATGTTTACAACTGTACCAAAAAAGCGCCCTGGAAAATTAGGGAATTTATTTTGAGGTGACAGTACCTGTTTGGGGGGAAGAGGCGATCGCGTAATCTTTGACTGGCATTCTTCCTGCTAAGTAGGCGATCCGTCCGGCTTCTGCCGCCATTCCCATTGCTTTTGCCATTGCTGGAGAATTTTGGGCATTGGCGATCGCCGAATTAATCAGCAGTGCGTCAGCGCCCATTTCCATTGCTCTAGCAGCTTCGCTGGGGGTTCCGATCCCCGCATCCACTACCACAGGAACTTTTACCGTGTCAATAATGATTTGAATGTTGGCGGCATTATTGATCCCTTGCCCGGAACCGATGGGCGAAGCTAAAGGCATCACAGTCGCACAACCGACTTCTTCGAGGCGTTTTGCTAGTAGCGGATCGGCATTGATGTAAGGCAAAACGGCAAAACCTTCTTTGACTAATTTTTCTGCTGCTTCCAAAGTGCCGATCGGATCTGGCAGCAAATATTTAGCATCGGGAATCACTTCTAACTTGACAAAATTATTATCTTCCTGTCCCAAAAGCTTCGCCATTTCCCTGCCCAAACGAGCCACTCTAATCGCCTCATCTGCAGTTTGGCAACCAGCAGTATTGGGCAGCATCCAAATTTTAGTCCAATCCAGAGCCTCTGCCAATCCTTCATGACCGGGAGCATTTGTCTGCACCCGCCGCACGGCTACAGTCACAATTTCGCACCTGCTAGCATTGACACTTTGCTGCATTTCGGCAATGCTGCGATATTTTCCAGTCCCCGTCATCAATCGAGAATGAAAAGTTTTACCGGCAATCACCAGAGGTTTATCTAAAGATGGTGTTGCAGTATCTACTGGATAGCCAAAAATGCTGTACTCAAGTGCCTCTTCCCATTGTTCTCTGCCGCCCAGCATTGCTTCTAGCTGCCAACCTTCTTCAATAGTTAGATCGTCGTGGGTAACAGCAGATAAAATTTGCCCTAAACTAATTAATTTAGCATCTCGTGGCATATTATTATTCAATCCACGCGCTACGATTTCTTTAAATTCGCTGAAATGATCTTCCATTTTTCCACTCTTCCCTTGTGATGATTTGAATCTGTTCGCTTTTGAGGACAAAAATAATTTTTTGAATTTGCTTTGCGGTATCCCAAAACAGAGCTTGTTTGATGCCAGCGTTGATTTTCCAAACATCATAATTTTCTCGGTTGATGTGAAAAATAACGGTTGCTACACCTTGATTTTTGGCTCTACTAATGCCTTCTTGCACTCTGTCTCTGATATTTTGAGTCTGTTCTGTCAACTCCTTAAATTCGCAAATTTGACCGTCAATCTCAGCATCTGGCGTTCGGACACCCTCTGCTGATTGCTCGCTCAGCATTCTGACTCTATTGCCTATTTTAGCCAAAACTTCAGCAACAAATATTTCCGAATTATTAAGATTGTGTTGTTGGTGGATGAGGACAAATCCGCCAGCTATCTCATCAAAATAATATCGCTGATATTCGGGTTCTGCATTTTTGTAGATGGCTCTGCTAGCCTCGATATATTCTGAATTCACCGCTATGATACTCTAAATGGACTCCGGCTCAAGTTAAATGTATGAAAGCAACTGTCGAGCAACTGGTCGAAATTGGGATATTTGCCAGCTTAAACCGAACTGATTTAGAGCAATTGCAAGAACATACAGCAATTCGGACTTACCAACAGGGAGAAGTTGTGATGTATGAGGGCGATCGCATCCCGGAAAAATTATACACGCTTTTGAGCGGTTCTCTGCGGGTGACAAAAACAGCGGTGGCAGGCAAAGAAACTATTCTCCGCACTTTATTTCAGGGAGATATTTTTGCTGCACCTGCTTTGCTGGGTAACGGTATTGCGCCGGCAACGGTGACTGCTGAAACTGATGTGCAAGTTCTTACCACAGAACGGGAATTTTTGCTAGCAGCAATTCGGCAAAATCCTGAGATTGCTTTGCGAATATTGGCGGTTTTTAACCAGCGATTGCAGCAACTACACGAGACTGTGCACGGTTTGGTGTCGGAAAGGGCGATCGTGCGGCTGGCCCGATTCATTCATTACTTTAGCGTCGAGCAAGGTACGAAGATTGTAGATAATAGTGTATGTTTAAAAAAACGTTTGCCATACTATCAAATTGCTCGCAGCATTGGCATCACCTATGAAGAATGCGTGCGGTTGTTTAAGAAACTTAAGCCGTTTGTATCCTACAGTAGAGGCGGTAAAATTACTGTTTTGGATTGGCAGAAATTGGAGGATATTGCCTCTGGAGATGAAATAGATTAGACTCGGCGACTTAAGGAGACTGTTGGCGAATTAAAAAAGGGTGAAACCAAACATCCCACAATCGTGGAAAAAAACTATGATGAGGCAGAGGGAAAAAGAGCCGCAAAACGAGAGACACGAGTCTTACCAATCGGAATGTCGCGCCAAAATGCCCACATTCTTGACAGATTCATCGCAGCAGTCATAATATGTTGCAGACGAGTCTTGGCAAGACCCATGTAACGAGCCTCGCGCAAACCAAAAACACGAATTCCTTGAGACAGCGAACTTTCAACACCAGCCCGTAGGGCATAACGCTGCTTAAACTCCTGGGTATGTTGTCTAGCCCTACCCTGGGCTAAAGCTTCGTAAAGAGGTTGAGGTTTGAGAGTCAGAACACGAGCCTGTGCGGGCGAATGAGTACATTGAGAGCGAACAGGACAACCAGCACAATCAGGCCGACGAAAGCGCACTTGAATGACCGGATTGCCATAGTTATCCGAGCGTTGATGCCAGGATTTGCTAATGTGGCCTTGCGGACAAGTAGCATGGCGATGCTCCCAATCAACGGTAAAACAAGAAAGCTCAAAGCCCAGCTTAGCTTTTTGTTGCCAACTAGAGTCAGAGGGTACAGGGCCAAGGAGTTCAATACTAATTGTGTCTCACTGGTGAGCAAGTGTTGAGCATCAACATAAGCAGTATCGACAATATGTTCTTGTGGTAACAGGTGTTTATCAGCTAAAGCTTGATGAATCACCTGAGTCATTTCGACATCTCCAGTAGTTGCGGGTGTCGTTTCCACATTGGTAATTAAATGAGGTAAATCTCGATCGCAAGTTTCTGTAAGATGTACTGTATAACCAGTCCAATTAGTATCTCTTTTTGTCCGATGGCGAGCCTCAGTATAGTAAGGGGATGTAATTAACTGCTTGTGGGGCGGTAAATCATCGGCTTCTCGCCAATAAACTTTGCCTCCCGACCACCCATATTGCTGTATCCAGACACAGCGTAGAATTTCTACCGCTTTTAACTGACGCAACCATTCAGGACTCAAAGGGTCATACAAAGCTGACAATAAGTAATGACCATCATCGCCAATAGTTAATAGCAAGCTTTGTTTTTCTGTTTCAGATTTCGGCAAGCGATATTGCTCAAATCTCGTACCATAACGCTCAGACCAATCATGATTAACTACTGTTAATAACCATTCATCAGCAATAGTGGCTAACTGATTTAAGGCATGAGGTAAAGTTTCTCCAACGCATTCTAGGCGGTTCATTTTGCGAATGGCTCCGATGACATGAGTCGAGTCAGTTCTGGCTTTACCTCTGGCTTTGAGCCATCCTCTATCTTGAAAATGTGCTAGCATTTGATCGAGTAATTGACTTTCACGTCCTGCAGCAATTAACCGACTTCGACCTTCACTTAAAACTGAATAATCAAAACCACTATCAGTAATTTCTAATCCCAAAGCATATTTCCAATCTATACGACTTCTGACCGCTTCTGCCGCTTGTCGGTCAGTCAATCCCTCTGCAAATTGCATGACACTGATTAATGCTAATTGTCCAGGTGATAAAGCACTTTGACCGCAGTCAGCTCGAAACAAGGTAATAAAGTCAGCATCCAAATACAACACTCCTAATTCGTCACGCATTTTCATATATGGGTTTCCTTTGGGAAAGGAGGTTCGTGCTACGGAGGCGGTGATTTCTGGAATCGATGACCAGTCGCGGGGGTGAAGAGTCATAATAAATGATTTAATATGCTGCGTGATTACACAATCAGGTAGTGATAAATATGTAGTGATTAGATATTCATTGGCTCAAAACATAGTTGTAATGATGAATAAAATACCAAATAGCACCTATATGGTTTTCTAATTTTTTAGAAAATGAAATAGTCTTTCTTACGAGCCGAGAAACACGTTGGCGCAAAGTATTATTAAATCTTTCAATGTGATTAGTGTTTCCACTGTCTTTACCAACTGGCTGATGCCGTAGCGAAGGAAAAATACAAGCATAAGCCTGCCAAAAATCTGTATAGCAAACAGCACATTGTCGATATACAGGAGGTAGAGAATTCCATAATTGTTTGGCTCCTTCTTCGCTACGATCGCCAATATAAACACCAATAATTTCTCTGGTGTCTCTATCCATTGCGGCGCCACACCCATTGCTTATTTTCTTGGCAATCTACAAATGACCACAGTTCATCACATTCAACATTCAATCTGACTTTTTTTTAGGTTTAACCTTTACTGTGCGGTCGATTGAGGCATATTTATTATTTACGTAATCCTGTAACCATTTTTGAGAAACACCCGTGCTTCTAGCTATACCAGCCAAATAAATCTTCTCCAAAAGAAGTCGAACAATTAAATTTTTCGTTTCTGAGATAATTACTTTGTTTGTCGGATTTTCGACTTTCTTGGCGACCGCAACTTTGACATTTGTATTTGGGTTTTTTATTGTGAATTCTACCATTTTTAACTATGTGAGTTGAACCACAATTAGGGCAATTTGGTCGTAAGGATAGCATATTATATAACTAAATTAATCTGGGCATATATCAAAGATTCCAGCAATAATTTATTATAATAGCATAACTGTAACTCAATCTACATTCAAGCGCGTAAAGAAATACTAAAATCACTAAATTTGATTCTATGAGTTATAAAAGTATCCTATGTATCAATACTTCGGACAGTTTTGGAAGAGGGACGCGAGGCTCGCCTCGCTACAAAAGTTATTGGAATCTGAATCAAAAAT